>NZ_JBBUKT010000012.1 GCF_038066715.1 Luteolibacter sp. Y139
CCGCACACTCATGCGGCCCCAATGAATTTCGTCATGAAATTTTCATACCCTGAGGGCCGGAGCCCCTTCGGATGTGAAGACTCTGCCCGAAAATGCGGGATCTGTCATGTCCCCAAGATTTGGGACACGGTCAGGAGAGGTCGAGCAGGCCGCGCCGGATTGCCTCGCTGACGGCCGCGGGCAGGTTGCGGACGTGGAGTTTGTCGAAGCAGCGTTTGATGTATTCCGTCACCGAGTGCTGGCTGAGGCCGAGCTGGTCGGCGACTTCCTGGCGGGTCAGGCCCTTGGCGGAGAGTTGGAGCACCTCGGCCTCACGGGTGGAAAGGGTTTCTCCTCCTTGGATCGGGCTCAGCTGGCGGAAGGTCTGGAGAATCATCCCGGCGATCTTCGGATCGAGCGGCGTGCCGCCGGCCAAGACTTCCTCCAGGGTGGCGATCAGCCGGGTGGCGCTGCCGGCCTTCACCAGATAGCCGTGCGCGCCGGCCTCGAGCGCGGAGAAGACCTTGGCCTTGTCGGTGAAGGCGGTGAGCACTAGCACCTGCACCTTCGGCAAGAGCTCGCGGACCTTCTTGATCCCTTCCACGCCGCTCATGCCGGGCAGGCCGAGGTCGGAAAGCACCAGATCCGCTTCCAGGCCGCCGCGGATCGCCTCGATCGCGTCCTCCATGTTCGAGAATCCGCCGACGCAGTCGTAGCCGCGCTCGGTAAGCACCATCGACACGGATTCACGGAAGTCGGCGTGGTCCTCGATGAGGATCAGGCGGATCGGCTTGGAATCGGCGGTCTTGCTGGCGGCCACGGCCTCATTGAACGCGCGTGATCAGCCGGGCGCAATGCCGGGCTTCGCCTCGGCGGCAGGCTTTTTCGTCCGCTTCGCCATCAACGGAATCCCCAGCTCCAGGCGAGTGCCCTCCCCCGGCTTGCTCTCGACCTTGAAATCCGCACCCAAGGCCTCCACCCGCTGCCTCAGGGCACGCAAGGTCGAGGGCCGCTCCATCTTCTCGGGAGGAATCCCACAGCCATCATCCGCAACCGTGAGACGAAAGCATGAAGGATCGCACTCCACCCGGATCTGCGCCTTCTTCGCCCCGGAGTGGCGCAGCAGGTTGTGAAGCGCCTCGCGGAAGAACAGGAACAGGTGGCGGTTTGACTCGTCGGACATCTCGCACTGCCAGGCTGGCTCATTCGCGGTGAATTCCCACTCCAGCGGCTCCAGCATGATCGAGCTCGTCTCACGCAGGTGCTCCACGGTGCCAATGCGATGGTCGCCCTGCGGCCGCAGCAGCCAGACGATGTCTCGAACCGCGCTGACGGTCTCCGCGGCGATGCGCTGGATGCGTTTCAGCTCTCTGGTCGGCCCGGTGGCGCCGGCATGCCCCTCGGCCAAATCGGCAAGCATCTGGATGCTGCCAAGATTGCTGCCCACTTCATCGTGAAGGTCGCCGGCAATGCGCTCGCGAACCCGCGATAGCTCGCGCTTCTCCCTCATCCGGTAGCGGATCGGCAAATACACCAGAACAAAGGCCCCGCAGGCGGCCAGCGCCGTGACCCCCCACAGGCCGCCGCGCCGCCATCCCGCTATAATTGCCTCCGACTCCCGCTGGAGCTGATACTCCCGCATTTCCAGCCCAAGCCGCCGGTCCAGCGCCAATAGCCATTCGCGCTGGGAAACCAGCTTCCCATCCGGGCCGAAGCCATCGCTCAGGCTCGATGCGATCCAGTACTGGACCCCCGAACCCACCACCGCACCCATGCTACCGGAGGAACGCACCGCCGCCCCCAGACCGACATTCTTCTCACCCTCCAGCACCTCCACCTCGCTGAATGCGAGGAAGGCCGGATAGTTCTCATAGGCTTTCCACAGTTCCGTCGCCTCGATCTTCACACTGCGTCCGTGACACTTGCCCAGCTGGACCAAGACCGGATTGTGCCCCGGATTCGCCATCTCCACGGATTTGCGGACGGGCTCCCCGCCAGCCTGCGGGATCGAAATGTTGAACCGGCGGGGAAAGCCGAAGCCGCTCGGCAAGTCCGAGGTCGGACGCTTGGCGGGAAACAAGCGGATGGCATCGAACTCACGCTCCTCGCCCAAGTCCAATTCCACCCAGACGGGATCGGTCGCCTTCGGTTTATCGGTCATCCAGCCGACGTTCATGTGCTGTGCCGCCGGCTCCTCCGGCAAACCGAGGGGAGTCATGCCATCCACCAGAAACGAATTTGCCCACTGCCAAGGGGCTGTGGCGGGAGCATCTCCGGAAGAAGTCACCGTGGATCCCAGGGCAAGATTGCGCTCACCCGAAAAAGCAAAGGCCTCCGACCAGGCGTGGACATAGCTGGCGGAGTCTGCGTCCAGCCGCAGCTTCGTCGCCGAAATCCTCACTCCCGCGGCCTCCAGCGGCGGATCCACTGGAAACACGAAGGGATGGCCCGAGCGCACCGGATCCGCCCACAGGCCGCTCTTTTCGCCGATCTTGCGGAGAACTTTCCCGTCCTGGCCCAGCAGCTCCACCGAAAAGCGATCCGGCAGCCCGAACTGGGCTTCCAGCCCATCCACGCCATAGCGGCGGGCAGGTACCAAAACGACCAGATCGATATTTCCCGGGACGGGAAAGCGGAGATCCACCAGGCAGTCCTTCTGGTAGTCCGGCTCTTTTCCGATATAAAAGCTGGCAAGGCCGCCGGTTCCTCCTTGATCGGCCACCGGGACATTCGGGAATTCCGGCAGGGACTTCCGGATGGAGTCCTGTTCATTCTCCAGCGCCGTCAGCCGCCCGGAGAACCGATGGGCAAACTCATATTCCCAACCCCGATTTTCAGGCACCGCCGCATGGAGTGGCAGTTGGCAAAGAACCGATAGGGCGACTTGGCGAATCATCAGATCCTCAAAGGAAGCAACGCAACGGGGATGAACTCAAGCCAGCAAACCAACCCGGAAGGATCTGCCTCCCTTCACCCCTGTTCGTCCGACGTCGGTCTCCCTCCCCCAAGGAAAGGAGCCGGACCAATGGCAATGAAATGGGCGGGATGTGCTCACATCCCGCCCACAAGATGACATGCCGTGTTCTATTCGAAGAGCAGAGGCATTCCCGGCATCAGAGGCCGGAATCAAGCTTGAGGGCCGTAGGGCTCGACGGGATGACAACGGCACCGGTGGTGTACTTCATCGTGTCAGAGGTCGGGGTGCTGAAATCGTCCGAAAGGACGCCGGGATCTCCCGGGAAGGGACCATATATCGGGTAGTAGGTCTTGAAGACGGACAGGGGACCTGGCTGATAGATGGTGACACTGTCGGAAAACGCTGCCAGCCTTTCGAAGCCGGTGTTGCTGAGATTCACGGAATCGCCAACCAGCGGGTTCACCGGGCCGACAATGTTGACGACACCGCCGACGAGCTGGACGAAGGTGTCCGGAGCCTTCACTTCACCGGTAATGGTGAGGCGAACGTTCGCAGCCAAGCCAAGCACGAAGCCGGTGCCCGGAGGCACAGGGCGATCGCTGCCATCGGCGGTGGCAAAATCGGAAGACCAGCCGGTGCCACCATCACCCCCGTAGTAGTAGGTCTGGAAGGTGCCGTTGGCGTAGAAGGTGGCGCTGTCGCTGAAGGCATTCAGCGAAGCTTCAGCGCTGGAGAGAAAGCTCTTCAGCGTGACGTGCGGGCGAATGGTGATGGTCTCGGTGCCGGTGAGACCCAAGCCAGAGATATTGAAGCCAAGGGTGACCACGTTGGTGGTGTTCGAGACGATGTCGAGCACCACGCCAGCGTTCGGGCCGGAGGTGATTTCCGCGTAGAACTTCTTGTAAACGGCACCTTGGTTGTAGGCGTTCGCGGTCAGCGAATTGGCAGCCACCGTCAGGGTCGCGCCGCTCGCTGCAGTCAAAGCACCTGAAAACGCGGCCGGGTTGACGAAGCTAGGAATGCAAATATTGCCGCCGCCTATGCCGTCATAGGCATAGTAACCAACCGGAGTGGTGGTCGCGGCATTGGCCACACCAAAAGCGAAGAGCGCTCCGAGAAGCGTCGTAGGAATGAGGGGTTTCATGACGGTTTTATGTTAAGTCCGGCCTTCACTAGCATAACACATCTTGCGCCGCCAAGCTCTCGCTTCTTACTTTTTTGGACGCCCTGTGCCCTCGGAGCTCACCCGCTCCTTGACTCTACTTTTACCGCTCCTCTCCCCCATCCGGCCCTGTTCCCCATCCGGTCTGGTCTCGACTGGAGCCTGAGCTTCCAGGCATCGCCAACCGGGCAAAAAAAAATGGGCGGGATGCGAAAGCATCCCGCCCACAAGATTGACTATCTCCGTGCCGAGTATTAGCGGCGGCGGCGGATCAGACCGAACACGCCGAGAGCACCCAGAAGGGCGATCGAAGGCTCAGGAACGAGCTGGAAGCCGGAGTTGGTGCCGCTGACGTTCGTCAGGGTCGAAGTTCCCTTAAGGTCTTCGATCATGTTGGCCGGGTTCATGGTAACCGCGCCCAAGGAAGGAACGGTCGGGCCTTGGAAGATACCGAAACCGCCGGCGCTTTCGAGGAAGAGGTAGGTATTGTTACCGACCGCACCCATTTCGGTAGCAGCGCTGCTGGTGAAGGCACCGGCCGTGAAGGCAACCGGACCACGAACTGCGCCAGGATCGGCGCCGATCAGGGCTTCGAAGGCAGCACGCGTGGTGATGCCAGCGACCTGAGCGACGGTAAGATCGACAGCGGTCGAGTAGAAGTAGGCATTACCACTCAGAAGAGTGGCGGAGGTGCCAGCGGTGACCAGACCGACCGAGGTGTTTGCGATACCGGTAAGGGTAACGCTCACAGCATTGGCAGCACCGATGGTGGCTGCGGTCGCCATAAGGGCAGCAATAAACTTTGCTCTCATTGCTTTGATTTAATTAGTAGTGTTTTTATTCGGAGAGGGGAGACCCAGACCAAGGATTAGAGGCCGGAATCGATCTTGAGGGCCGTAGGACCCGACGGAATGACGACGGCACCGGTGGTGTACTTGATCGTGTCGGTGGTCGGAGTGGCGAAGTCGGAGGAGACAGTGCCATCACCCAGCGGGTAGTAGGTCACGAAGACGGACAACGGGCCCGGCTGGTAAACGGTGATGGAGTCAGAGAATGCTGCCAGCGAACCGAAGCCGGTGTTGCTGAGGTTCACGGCATCGCCAACCAGCGGGTTGACAGGGCCGACGATGTTGACAACGCCGGAGACGAGCTGGACGACGGTGTCCGGAGCCTTCACTTCACCAGTGATGGTGAGGCCGACGTTGGAGCCGAGGCCGAGCACGAAGCCGGTGCCAGGAGCGACCGGACGGGCACCGCCATCATCGGTGGCGAAGTCGGAAGACCAGCCGGTGCCGCCGTCGCCACCGTAGTAGTAGGTCTGGAAGGTGCCGTTGGCGTAGAAGGTGGCGCTATCGCTGAACGCACCCAGCGAAGCTTCGGCGCTGGCGAGCGAGCTCTTCAGCGTGACGTGCGGGCGAACCGTGATCGTCTCGGTGCCGGAGAGGCCCAAGGAAGCGACCGAGCTGGCGAGGGTGATCACGTTGGTGGTGTTCGAGACGATGTCGAGCACAACGCCGGCGTTCGGGCCGGAGGTGATTTCCGCGTAGAACTTCTTGTAAACGGCACCTTGGTTGTAGGCGTTCGCGGTAAGCGAGTTGGCAGCCACCGTCAGGGTGGTGCCGCTCGCTGCGGTCAGAGCACCCGCGAAGGCCGGGGCATTGACGAAGCCAGGAACGAAGAGGTTACCGCCGGCCTTGCCGTCGAAAGAGTAGTAACCGACCGGAGTGGTGGTCGCGGCATTGGCCACGCCTAATGCGAGAAGCGCCCCGAAAAGCGCGGTAGGGATGATTGGTTTCATGACGAGTCTGGGTTTAGGTCTGGATTTTATGTCCGTCGAGGAAAAAAGCGCAGGGGAAACGTGACGCCTTCGTCATGAGACGGGGTTGCCCAGCGAAATTCTCTTCATTAAACGCATTGAGCGTGATTCCAGCCGAATAGGCAAGGAAGTTTTATACCTGCAAATTCTTCGTTTATAATCAGAGACTTGCGCGAAATTCAGAAGCCCTCTTTTGGGCCGGAATTTCGCATTTGGCCCACAAATTGCGCGCGTGAAGAGACACGCGGTCGGCAGCGATAAAAAAATTTCGGCCAAAATCGGCGATATGACAATAAATGTCGATTTATCGCAAAAAAAGTGAGCTCAGAAATTTCCCGTTGTCCCGCTTTTGAGGGACAACGGGGTTTCGTTCCGAGGCTGGCGCGCCTAGCGAAGCTGAGGCGTCGCAGGTTGGCGTGAACCTCACCAAACGGTGACCGCGCGGAAGTGATCCAAACGTGTTTGGAGACCAGCGGCATCGAGCGCTTCCAGACCGCGGGTCGAGAAGGATTCGCAGGTGAAGGAGGCCACCACCGAGCCGTAAACCACGGCCTGGCGCAGGGTCGCAAAGTCGGGCTTCGTGGAGCCTTTAGCGGCCAGGTATCCTGCCAGGCCCCCGAGGAAACAGTCACCGGCACCGGTCGGATCGACGAGTTCCTGGATCGGGTAGGCGTGGCTACGGAAGAACTGCTCCTCACCGCCCTCGGCCGAGAACAGCATGGCGCCGTACTCACCGAGCTTGATGACGACGTGGCGCGGACCCTTGGCAAGAAGCTGGCGGCCAGCTTGGAGGAGATTGGAGGTGCGGGTGAATTCCCGGGCCTCGCTGTCGTTGATGACGAAGAGGTCGAGCTGCTTGAGCACGTCGTGGAGGCGCTCGTTGGCGATCTCGATCCACAGGTCCATGGTATCGGCGATCACGAAGCGGTCGGCTCCTTGGCACTGGGCCAGCATCTGGAGCTGGTTGTCCGGTGACATATTCGCGAGCACGACGAAAGCCGAGGAAGCGGCGCTGGCGGGCACCTTGACCTCCCAGCTCTCCAGCACATTGAGGCCGACGCGGTGGGTCGTGCGCTCGTTCATGTTGTTGAAGTACTCGCCGGACCACGTGAACGAGTCACCGGTCGAGCGCTCGACGCCATCGAGGGAAATGCCGCGGCCTTCCAGCATCGCAAGGTGCGGAGCCGGGAAGTCCTTGCCGACGATGCCGACGAGATTCACCGGCACGCCGGAGAAAGAGGCAGCGAGCGCAGCATAGGCGGCCGAGCCCCCCAGAAGATTGGTTTCGTCAGCGAAGGGCGTCTTGACGTTGTCGATGGCGATGGTTCCTCCGACGACAATGGGGAGCGGGTTGGACATGGCGTTAGAGACCAGAGGCGAGAGCCAAGAGACCAGAAAAAACACCCGTGAACGGTGAAGCTTTTGGCCGGAGCGATCTGGAACTCAGTCGCCGGAGAGCGCAGACTTCACTTCGCGCACGGCAGCAGTGACGCCAGGAGCGGTCAAAAGGTCGGATACGATCACGACGTTCTTCGCTCCTGCCGAGAGGACTTGCGGGAGGTTGTCGCGCTTGATGCCACCGATGCAGAAGACCGGGATCTGAGAGCCAACTTCGGCCTGGACTGCGATGATATTCTCGATGCCGATGCCCGGACGCCCGGCCTTGGTAGGCGTCGGAAACAGCGGGCCGAAGCCGATGTAGTCGAAGCCCTCAGCCAAGGCGGCCTTCGCTTGCTCCGGCGAGTGCGTGGAGCGGCCCACGATCATCTGTTCGCCCACGATCGCGCGCACTCCCGCGAGCGACCCATCATCTTGGCCGATGTGAACCCCATCGGAGCCGACGCGCACGGCGATCTCCGGATAATCGTTCACGATGAACGGAACGCCTGCTTCACGGCACAGTGGCAGGATCATGCGAGAGAGATCCTCGATGTCCTGCTCGGCGTGACCTTTCGCGCGCAGCTGAAGCAGGTCGGCACCGCCGGCAAGCAAGGCCTTGGCTGCGGTCACGGCGTTCTCCGGCTTCACGTAGCCGAGATCGACGATGGCGTAGAGCTGGCCGGTGAGCTTCATCAGCGCGGGTCAACCCTTGCGCTCTTCCAGATAACGCGCGACCCAGCCGATGTCGTAGGTGCCGGCGGCGAAGTCCGGATGGGCGATGATCTCCTTCTGGAACGGAATCGTCGTCTTGATGCCGCGAATCATGAACTCGCCGAGCGCGCGCTTCATGCGGGCGATGGCGATTTCACGGGTGGCACCGGTGACGATGAGCTTGGCGATCATCGAGTCGTAGTTCGGCGGGACCGAGTAGCCGGAGTAGACGTGGGTATCGACGCGGACACCCTTGCCGCCCGGAGCATACCACATGTCGATCTTGCCCGGGCTAGGGCAGAAGTTGTTGAAGGGATCCTCGGCGTTGATGCGGCATTCGATCGAGTGACCACGCGGCGCGGCATTGAGGACGTGGCCGGAGAGCGGCTCGCCGGCGGCGATGCGGATCTGTTCCTTGATGAGCTCGCAGCCCATCACCTCTTCCGTCACGGGATGCTCCACCTGGATGCGGGTGTTCATCTCCATGAAGTAGAAGTTCTCACCCTTCTCATCCACGAGGTACTCGATGGTGCCCGCGTTCTCGTAGCCGATGTTCTTGATCAGGTTCACCGAGGCTTCCGCCATGCGGGCGCGGAGCTCGGGGCCAAGCAGCGGCGACGGGCACTCCTCGATGATCTTCTGGTTGCGGCGCTGCATGGAGCAGTCGCGCTCACCGAGCTGGATGAAGTTTCCGTGGCGGTCGGCGATGACCTGGAATTCGACGTGGTGCGGATTCAGCACCAGCTTTTCGAGGTAGCACTCGCCATTGCCGAAGGCAGCGAGCGCTTCACCGGAAGCGGCGCGGAACTGCGCTTCGAACTCTTCTTCCTTGAAGCAGGGACGCATGCCGCGGCCACCACCGCCGGCGGTGGCCTTGATCATCACGGGGAAGCCGATGCGCTTGGCCTCGGCGAGGCCCTCTTTCGCATCGGAAAGAATCTCAGAACCAGGAGTGACTGGCACGCCATTCGCCAATGCGGTAGCGCGGGCGGTGGCCTTGTCACCCATGGTCGAGATGACCTTCGCGGACGGCCCGATGAACTGGAGATTGCAGCTTTCGCAGATCTCGGCGAAGCGGGCGTTCTCGGACAGGAAACCGTAGCCCGGGTGAATCGCCTCTGCCTCGGTGATCTCGGCGGCGGCGATGATGCGGTCGGGCTTCAGGTAGCTCTCCTTGCTCGGAGCGGGTCCGATGCAGACCGCCTCATCGGCGAGTTGGACGTGCATCGAATCGACATCGGCCTCGGAATAGACGGCCACGGATTCGACGCCGAGTTCGCGACAGGCGCGGATGATGCGGAGGGCGATTTCACCGCGGTTGGCGACCAGGACGCGCTTGAACATGGAAGAAGTTTGCAGTGTTTAGTTTTCAGTTTTCAGAGCGAAAACCGAGGAACTCACTTGATGCGGAAAAGGGCGTCGCCGAACTGCACCGGCGTGGCGTCGTTCACGAGGATCGCGGTGATGGTCCCGGACTTCTCGGCCTTGATCTCGTTCATCACCTTCATCGCTTCGATGATGCACAGGGTCTGGCCTTCGCTGACTGCGTCCCCGACATTGACGAAGTCCGGCGAATCCGGACCGGGCTTGCGGTAGAAGGTGCCGACCATCGGCGAGGTGATCGCGGTGCCTTCCTCCTTCGGCGCGGCGGCCGGGGTGGCAGCGGCGGCTGCCGGAGCGGCGGCGGGCGCAGGAGCATAGGCCGGGGCGGCGGCAGGCAGGCTGCCAAGGAGTCCGCGCAGGGATTCGACGTCCTGGCCCTTGCGGAGCTTCAGTTGGAAGCCTTCTTTCGACATGTCGAAGAGGGTGAGCCCGTGCTCGTTCATGAGCTCGACGATCTTGCGGATTTCCTTGAGGTCCACGGCGGTGAGAAAGCGGTTAGGTGGTGGTACCCGGGCGGCATTAGTGCCAGCGCCACGGTTGCGGAGGCTAGGGAACGGTGTGAAAGAGCGTCAAGCGGGAACCCGGAGCGCCGAAGTGCCAGTAAGAAGTTCCGCGTGGCAAGAAAACCTTGAAAGACTTGGGCCTACGGGCTGGAAACGCGGCGCGATGGAAGCACAGCGCCCCGCCCGCATCCCCGAGCCACAGGAATTCGTGCCCGCCGATTATTTCCGGCGGCTGGAGAAGCACGAGCTCGTCCGGGAGGGCCGGCCACTCGAAATCGACCTCGGCTGCGGCGACGGGAAGTTCCTGTGGGAAATGGCCGGCCACTATCCGGAGCGGGATTTCCTCGGCGTGGAGCGCCTGCTGGGCCGCGTCCGGAAGGTGTGCAAGCGCATCGGCAAGCTCGGCCTGACCAATGCCCGGGTGCTGCGCCTCGAAAGCCGCTACACCGCCGAGTGGCTGCTGCCGCGCGAATCGGTCTCCCGCCTGCACCTGCTTTGCCCGGACCCGTGGCCGAAGCTGCGCCACCACCGGCGGCGGCTGATTCAGGAGGAGTTCCTTCAGGCGATCTGGGACCTGCTCGAGCCCGGCGGGGAGTTTCTCTTCAAGACCGACCACCCGGAGTATTTCGAGTGGGCCGAGGAAAAGGTCGCCGCCTTCGGGAAGTTCGAGCGGCTCGAGTGGCCGGAGGATGAATTTTTCTACCCGAAGACCGACTTCCAGCTCCTCTGGGAAAGCGAAGGCAAGACCCTCCAGCGGCTGCGGCTGCGGAAATCACCGGCGTAGCCTGAGCTCCGAGCCGTCCAGATATCCGCGGATCACCAGCGAGCCGTCTTTCTCGACTGCCAAGGTCACGGCTCCGGTCCGTCCCTGATGGAAGACCTTCGTCCCGCGCTTCTCACAGGCCGCGGCCCAATTCTCGGGAATCCGTTCCTCCTTCGGAAAGTCCGCGTGACTGGCGATAATCGCCTTCGGCTGCACCGCCGCGAGGAAGTCGTCCCCTAGCGAGACATCCTGCACGTGCCGCCCCGCGACAATCACGTCCGCCTGCAAATCCCCGCCGGCTTCCAGCATCTTCCGCTCGGCCCCGAGGCCGGCATCGCTGGTGAAAAGGACGCGCCAGCCGTGCCAGTGGAGCCGCGTGACCATCACCCGCTCATCGGCCACGGCATTCTGGTTACGAGCATCCGGCTCATGGAGGACTTCGAGCCAGGCTTCGGGAGAAATTGGAAACTTCTCACCGAGCAGGCCCCGGTGCGTGCTGATCCCCCGCTGCTGCGAGACCGCCTTGATATCCCGGAAGAATTTGCTCCGGGCCTTCTCCACCGGCAGCAGGATCTGCCGCACCGGCAACATATCGAGCGCCTCCATCGTGCCGCCGATGTGGTCGCCATCAGGATGGCTAAGCACGATATTCTGCGGGCTCAGGGCCAGATAGCGAAGCGATGGCAGCACCGTCCGCCGGAATCCTGCCGCATGCGCGGTGTCAAAGAGCACCGATGAACCGTCGGAATAAAGGCACGCCGCTCCACTTCCGTGACCGGCATCGTAGGCGATCAGGAAGTTGTCCCCCAGCTGGCCACGCGAAAAGGTCATGTTTCCGCCGGGGACCGCGGCGAAGCCCGTGGCAACATTGGTGCACCACCCCGCCACATGGCCGTTCCAGCGGTTCACTTGCTGCTGGGCGGCCGGAAAGGGTGCCAGCGCGGTCGCGGCCAAGGCGAGGATCATCAGCAACAGCACCGGGAGTCCCATCAGCGGACTCGCCAGGATGGAGACCCACGAGACGAATCCGAAGTGCCACAGCGTCAATGGCAGCGAGCCGAAGCTGGCCGCCGAGGACGCGCCCAGCGCGGAAGCTGTCTGCTGGCGAAACCACAGCCACCCGTTCCTCCACAAACCATAGAGCTGCCGCGGCAGATAGAGTTCCCGGGTCTCCAGAAACGCAAACGGCCGCCGCATCGTGGCCGCAAAGATTCCGATCGCCCCCACCACTCCAAAGGAAAGCTGCGAGCCGACTTGGAAAAGCTGATGCCCATCCACCAGCAACCCGGCCAACATCGCAAAGCCAAGCGCATTGAGCAGGTCCGGCCGCTGCCGCAGCACGAAGGCGCTGAGCACCATCCCCGCCATGATCAGGGCCCGGATGGACGGAGGCTTGAAGCCGGTGATCCACACATAGCCAATCATGGCCGCCACGATCACGAAGATCGCCGCCCGGCGCGGCACCCAGCACCACCGCAGCACCCACCAGACGATCAGGCCGACCATCGCCACGTGCATGCCGCTGACGGAAAAGGCGTGGAGCGTGCCGCTCTGGCGGTAGGCCTCGATCAGCATGTCCTCATCCTCCGGCATTTCCCCGAGCACCATGGCCCGGATCACCGCCGCCTCCTGAGCCGCCGGGTCCAAACCGGCCGTCACCGCATTGCGGAACCAGGCACGCGCCTTGGCGGCCGCCTGATCGATCGCCGGGGGCTCCTTCAGCAGCTTCGCCAGCCCTGTCGCCTGGAAGGTGCCCCACGCGCCCTGCCGGTAGAGCCAGTTGGCGAAGTCGAATTCGCCGGGATTCCTCTTCTCCCGAAACGGCAGAAAGCGGCCCTTCACCTCAATCCTGGCACCCTTCCCCGGTGGCGCTCCGTTTCCTCGCAACGAAACCTTCCCGCCCGGCCCGCCGCTTTCGATCTGAGCCAGCGCGGACCACCCGCCGCCGGTTGCCTGCGGCTCGGAAAGCAACCGCGCCGTCACGGTGGCGAGGATGCTTCCCTGCTCCTCCACCGATCGCTGCGCCGCCCGTTGGGGTGCCAGCCGGTAGAGATGGAGACCGGCAGCCAGCGCGGCGAGAACCACCGCCGCTACCGTGATATCGGACCGCCGGACCGGCAGAATCCCTCCTAAAGCGAGCAGGCCGATGCCCAATCCCGCTGCCACGTAGCCGTCCGCTGCCGCCACCGCCGCGACTGCGAGCAAGGCAGCCCACAGCAACGGGTGGAGCTCCACCCAACGGCGGAGCGCGGCACGCATGGCATCAGGCGAGGCCCCACTCGTGGAGCTTGTGGCGGGCGTTGGCCGAGTGGCGCGTTTCCGGGAACTGCTCCATCACCTGCTGCATGGTGGTCGCAGCCGAAGCCCGGTCGCCGAGATTCTCGTCGTAGATTCCCGCGAGGCGGAACATGAGGTAGGCGGCGTCGTTTTCCTGCCACTCCTGGCCCTCGATGGCTTGGCGCAGCGTCTGGACTGCGGCCTGCGGGTCCTCCAGCTGCTCGAGCTGGATCTTGGCGATTTCGACGTAGGGCAGGCGGTTGAGCGGATCGATCGCTGCCGCTTGGCGGAAGGCTTCGATGGCGCCTTCCCAATCGCCCTGGGCGACCTTCGAACGGGCGTCGTGCATCGGGTCCTTGTCGACCTCCTCGCCGCTGTCGTAGACGGCGTGGGTGACGCGGTGGGCCAGCATCGGCAGGATGTGGATGACGAAAACGATGCCGATCAGGCCGGCGGTCAGGAAGGTGAGCAGCAGGCCATTCACGAAGCGGCTGCTTGCGGCGTTCTCGACCTTCGAATTGAGGTCCTTGATCACTTGCTCGTCTTCCTCGCCATCGTTCTTCACCTGCTCATAATTCTTCTGAGCATCCGCCACATCTTTTCCAGCCTTCACGAAATTCCCCCAGCAGAATAAGCTGACAAGCACCAGAACGGCATACACACCCCACTTCATATGTCGTGAGACTAAGAAACCGCCCGCACCCGCCGGGAAGTCAAAAATCCGCCTCTTTTACAGGCGGCGCGCGGCCCGGCCCTCGTCGATGAGCTTCCAGAAGTGCTTCGACTTCGCCAATTCCTCGTCCTCGCCGATCGGAATCTTCGAGCGGAAGGCGAAATCCGAGAAGGTCCCCTTGTGCAGCACGCGGTGGACGATGACCTGGCGGTCCTTCACCTCGAAATAGAAGCGCCAGTCCTTGGCGCGGAAGCGGTAGAGCGTCTTGCCGTCGCGCTCGATCTTGCCGAAACGGTCGCCATCGAGGTTCTCCAGATCCTTTTCCGTCACCTTGAATTCGTCGAGCAGGTCAAGCTGCTCGAGCGTATCGAGGCGGGAAATCTCAGCCGCGCTGATTTCGTTGAAGACGATCTGGAACACCGCAGAAAGCTGGAAGGGCGGCCTGCAATTTCAAACACGAATTTCCGTCGTGGCTTTTTCATTCGCATCGGGGTGGGAGCGCGCCAATGCTTTGCGGCGTGAGATTCGGACTCCCCACCCTTTTCGCCGCTGTGGCCTGCCTGCTCGCCGCCTCCTGCGCCGGCCCCGGCACCGCCAACGTCCCTAGCGGCGCCTCGAACAATGGACGCCCTGATTATTGGGGCCACCGGCCCGGCCCGAAGGGCTTCGACACGGTCATCATCGACGCCGGTCACGGCGGCAAGGACAGCGGCGCCGTCTCCGGCACCACCGGCCAAAAGGAAAAAGACCTCGCGCTCGATACCGCCAAGCGCCTCCAGCGCCAGCTCGGCGGCAAGGTGAAGACCCGCCTGATGCGCAGCGATGACACCTTCATCGACCTCGACGTCCGCGCCGCCCGCGCCAGCGGCCAGAGCAATACCATCCTCGTCAGCATTCACTACAACTCCAGCGGTGCCGGCGTCCGCGGACCGGAGACCTACTACTGGCGCGTCGATAGCCACGGCCTGGCCACCCGCTTCCAGCGCGCCCTGACCTCCGTTTCCCCCGCCGAATCCGGCAACCGCGGCATGGTCCGCCGCCGCCTGCGCCTGACCCGCAACCCGGACATCCCGTGCGTGCTCCTTGAAATCGGCTACCTGAGCAATCCCTCCGAAGCCCGCCTCTGCGCCGATCCGGGCTATCGCGACAAGATGGCAGCCGCCATCGCCCGCGCCATCCTCGACCAACAGGCCAACGGCGACGCCGGCACCGGCGCCCTCCCCCGCCCGATCAATGCTCCACCGAGCCGGCCCTCGGACCCGGCGGGATCCTAGCCGCCGCTCCGCTCCAAGAAAAAGCCCCGGGAGTTTCCTCCCGGGGCCATAGGACTTGAGCGATCTCAATCGGAATCCGCGAAGCGCCACTGCTGGTCCAGTGCTCCGGTGAATTGCCAGAGCTGCACCACGCTGCCGTTTCCGAAGGCGTTGTCGTCACCGCTCACCTCCATGCAGCTGCCGGTCGCGCAGTCCGGCGTGAAGCGCAGCCAATTGCCATCGGTGCGGGTGTAGGCCCAGCGCTGGGCGGCATTGCCGGTGCCGAGCCAATCCCACTGCTGGAGCTTGGTGCCATTGGCCGAGCTCGCCGCATTCACATCGAGCGCCTTGGCGGTCGCATTGGTCGGCGTCAGGCGGATGCGGCCGGCATAACCCGCCACGTCGGCCAGCGTGAACAATTGGTTCGAGGTCGCACTCCACTGGTAGAGATTTGTCGCCGCGCCATTGGCCGTGCCACCGCCCGCAATGTCCAGGACCTGGCCCTGAGCGTGGCGGGGAATGAGGCGGTAGCTACCCGCACTCATCCCCACCAGCTCCGGATACCACTGCTGCCAAGTGGCCTCGAAGCTCCCCCACTGGTGCACGTCATTGACGCCACCGGGATCCATGTCGATCACCTTGCCGTCAGTGCCCTTGTGGGTGAAATAAACGTAACCGTCAGGGTTCTGCCCGATGTACCAGCGCTGGGCGTCGCTGGTATTGCCGGTGTATTGCCAGATCTCCGGACCATCGCCCTGGCCGTTGTTGTCCACGTCCATCCACTTGTCCGTGCCCTGGTGGTTGAAGCGATAGCTGCCATCGCTCTCGCGCCACGCGACCCAGTTTTCCGCGGCGGTATTCGTCGCGTTGAATGCGGTGATCGGCACGCCATTCGTGGAGCTGTTGCCGGCGATGCCGAGGTACTTGTTGTTGTTGCGGCTCTTGAAGCGATAGACGCCACCACTCACCAGCGGACGGTAGTTGCCATTGCTCTTCGGACCGAAGGTGATCTGAACGTCGGCGTAGCGGTTCGGATTGGTGCCGCCCACGGCCACGGTCTTGATCGTCACGTCAGCCGCAGAGTCATACCAGGTCTGGTTCACCGCCAGCGGGGCATTGTCCCGGTTGTCGTCGCCGGGATTGTTCATGTCCAGCAGGTGCGAGTCGGAGAACTTGAACGAGGAGACGGCATAGACCGCCACGCCGTTGTTGAAGTTCGTCTGTGCGACCGGATCGCCATGGATGCCGATCCAGTAGTTGTACTCGTAGTCGCGGCCGATCTTGATCGCCACGGTGCGGTTCAGTGCCGTTGACCCATCGTGCTGATAGACACGATAGGTGCCGTTGCGGGTGACCGTCTGGACCGCGCTGTCCGGAAGCCAGCTGCAGATGTTCTTATAGTAGGGATTGAAGCTGTTGTACTGATTCGCGCCCCAGGCATTGCCCATCGGGTCGGCAGCGTCGCCATACTCGCGGTGCTGCTTGCCGGTGGAGATGGGATTGCCGTCCGTGGTGTACCATGAATTGGCGTGCGGCAGGCGGAAGGTGTGGCCGTATTCGTGCAGCGTTACCTCCACACCGAAGAAGCCGTTGAGGAAGATGTAGCCCGCCCATGCCAGGCCAGCTGCACCGGTGTTGTAGCTCTCATGGGCCACGATGAGCTGCGCGTAGTTCGAGAGCACATAGCCCTGAGCCACTGCGGCATTCTTCGCGTCCGTGATCCAGCGGTTGCAGTCATACGCAGTGCCCAGCGGATTACCCACGTAGTAGGTGCGGGGCTGCGGCAGGGTCATCACCGGCGTGACGTCCGACTGTGAGATCCACGTGTTGTTGTACGAGATGCGGCGCATCCGGGTGTCGAACCCGCCGGAGCCGTAGACCATGTTGTTGAAGTCGGTCGGGCTGCCATTGGCCGGGTAGCCGGTGTCATTCGCCTGCACGCGCATGATCAGGATCTTCTTCCCGCCGAAGGTCATGCTGGTCGGTGGCTTGCCGAGATAACCAGCCGTGCCCGGCGCCGAGCTGTCGCCCAGTGCCTGCGGCTTTGGCATGCATAGCTGGTGCAGGCCAAGATCCGCCAAGGTCTTGCCGGTCGGTTCGTTGGCCTTCTCGCTCGCCACGATGCCGGACTCCACGTTCGCCACGTGATCCGGTTCGCAGGTCTCGTAGTAGTCGTTGCCGAGCTGGAACTGGGTCTTGTTGCCCGGCTTCACGCTGCCGTGACCTGCTGCGGCCACGGTCTTTTGCGAGACTGGGCAGGTCTCGTTGACGATCTCGCCGTCGAGGCTTTCGCCTTCCTCAAGCACCCGCACCGGGCTGTCGAGGACCGCCATCTTGTTGTCGACGACGATGCCGTGCAGCGAGGCATCGCGCACCCACGAGACGTTCTCGCGGTTGCCGTAGCGATGGGCCTCATAGAAGTTATCGCCGATGGCCACGCGGTCGGTCGCGGGAATGGCCTCTCCTCCCGGAACTGCCATGGCGTTCAAGACCGAGAGGTCACCGAAAGCGTCCACCCGCTTCTCTAACAGAGACTGGATGGATTCCGGCAATTGATCGCGCACCGAAAGCGGCACGGCATTCGCCAGGGCACGCCGCGGATCGCTGCTGATCTGGCCTTCCAATGCCACGCGCCGGGCCGTCGCAGCCGCGATGCCATCCGCTTCCAAGGCTCCGCGCGAAGCCGTCGGGCTGGCGAGATAGCGCTCCGTCCATGCAGAGAAGCCCTGCATCGCCGGATCGGGGTCCTTCATCCAGCCGCTCGCGGTCAGCTCGCGCTCCGGCACGACCGATGGCACCGGCGGGCTATCGGCGGACACGGCGGCGAGCGGGATCGCCTGCTTGCCGCGCTCCACTAAGTCAGCGAGGCGCTGCAGTTCCTTCTCCCGGTCGGGCCGCACCGATGCCTTTGAGGAAACAGGGCCGGGAGAACCACCGGCTTCATGCTTGCCCGGGGTCCATAGGACTCCGGCGGTGATCAGGGCGGCAAGCGTTGCCGTTGCTGCTATCCATCGCTTCCGGCGCTGCCCAACGGTCGCTTGGTTCGGGTTCAAACGAGGTTTCATAGGTGTTTTTTGTTGGGTCTGTGCGCGACACGATGAACCGCACCCCCGACGCTCGTCGTCGGGTTGGGTTTGCATGAACTTGCAGAATGCAGATTCACCGAATTCGCATGTCCTGATCCCAGAGGGCAGCAGTGGAATCAGAACTCGCCCCTATCATCTTTATCACAATGTCGGCAAATGCTTTCTGATGCCTATCCGTTAGGAATCGATTTCCTTGGCGGGAATTAATTTTGGGAGTCCGGCATCGTGTCCGAAATTGGGAAACGACACGCTCCTAAGTCTTTTACCTACAACACTGAACAAAAGTCTGAAAACTTTGCAAAGCGCGTCTTACAACTAAACCTGTCGGGGATAGCGCAAATAGCCACGTCTGCAATTTCGTGTCATATTTATTAACTCACTAAACCTCTCCGTGAAGCAATAATTATGCACGCATATTTTACCGGATAATTAGTTCATTGTTTATGGATCTACCTGTCCTTCCATAAACGATGATCCGCGACGAACGTCCACCTCGTGGCAAAGTCCGAAGGCCGCAAAATCGAGGATTTCTCTCGCGAATTCGCGGGAACAATCCCCCCGGCCTTGGCGTAGCCTGCTGCCGATGCGCCCGATCCTTGCTGCCCTTTTCGCCTGCTCGCTGCCAGCCTCTGCCCTCAATGTCGTGTTCATCCTGGCCGACGATTTGGGCTACGGTGAAGTCGGCTGTTTCGGTCAGCAGAAGATCCACACGCCGAACATCGACCGGCTGGCGAAGGAAGGCACCAAGCTCACCCAACACTACAGCGGCGCGCCGGTCTGTGCACCGGCCCGCTGCACGCTGATGACCGGCAAGCACCTCGGGCACGCCGAGATCCGCGGCAACCAGCAGGCCAGCGTCTCCTTCCCGCAGTTCAAAGAGGGCCAGCACCCGATCTCCGCCGGCATCGCGACGCTGCCCGCCGCATTCCAGAAAGCCGGCTACACTACTGCCGCGATCGGCAAGTGGGGACTCGGGCCCGTCGGCTCGACCGGCGACCCGAATAAGAAGGGCTTCGACCTCTTCTTCGGCTACAATTGCCAGGCGGTTGCCCACTCCTATTACCCGCGCTTCCTGTGGCGGAATGACCAGCAGGTGGAGATCAATCCCACCCCGATCCCCGGTCACGCCAAGCCGGTCGAGGGCGAAGTGAAAGCCGAACCATGGATCGGCAAGACCTACGCGCCCGACTTGATGGTGAAGGAGGCGCAGGAGTTCATCGCGTCTAACAAGTCCAAGCCATTCTTCCTCTACCTCGCCTTCATCGAGCCACACGTGGCGATCCATCCGCCGCTAGATCACCTCGATGAATATCCCAAGGATTGGGATGCCAAGCCCTATCGCGGCGAAGGCGGCTATCTTCCGAATCCCCGCCCGCGTGCCGCCTACGCCACGATGATCAGCGACCTCGACCGCCATGTCGGCGCGGTGCGCGAGGCATTGGAGAAAGCCGGCATCCTGGATGAAACTCTGATCGTATTCACGTCCGACAATGGCGCGACCCATGACGCGGGCGGCGTGGACACGGAGTTCTTCAAGAGCGTCGGCGAACTGAACGGCCGCAAGGGCTCCGTCTATGAAGGCGGCCTGCGCGTCCCGACGATCGTGCGACTTCCCGGCAAGGTGAAAGCGGGCGCGGAAAACACGACGCCCGGCTTCTTCCCGGACTGGTTCCCCACCCTCTGCGCTGCGGCCGATCTGAAAGCGCCCGATGGTCTCGACGGCATCAACCTGTGGCCCGCCCTGACAAGCGATGCCAAGGTCGAACGCACCAAGCCCATGCTCTGGGTCTTTCCCGAGTATGGCGGCCAAGTCGCGGTGCGCCTCGGTGACTTCAAGGTGCTCCGCCGCAATCTCGACACGAAGAAGCCGGGCCCATGGCAGGTCTTCGACATCGCGAAGGATCCAAACGAAACCACCGATCTCTCTGCCGGCCACCCCGAACTGATCACCCAAGCGGTCGAGGTTCTGAAGCGCGAGGCATCGCCGAATGAAATCTTCCCCGTCAAAATCCCGGACGCCTGAGCTTGAGGATCCGGGTCATCGATAATCGAGCTGCGCCGTGGCCTTCGTATCCTGCTCGCACTTGAAGCGGATCCAGTACGCCGAGAAGGCATCCGGGAACTCATAGGCGAGTGGCTTTCCGGCAATGACCTCGAAGCGACGGAAGGCGACCCAATTCCCGTCCCCTGTTAGATCGATTTCGGCACTCACCACGGAGTCCTTGTCGCAAGCCAGCGTGAGAGACTTCTTGTCGTAGCCGGTCATCAGATAGGGATCGGAAACGGCACCGGCTTTCACGTTCGTGTCTTTCCATGGGCCCCCTTGTCCACGCGGCTTGCCCATCTTCCAGATGTCGTCGATCGCCCCGGCCCATAGTGCCGCCTTGCCATCGGTCGAGTGAATGATGTGCGCATTGTCCTTCGGCGCATCCGCGGCGATACCGGTCATGATAAACAGCCCGCGGTAGGAGCAGAAGTCGTGGATGCGCCTGTTGTGCGTGGCCACCGGGCGGACCTTGGCGAAGCCGCCGGCATTCTCAGCCGGCAATTCGTAGAAGGTTCCTCGCGCGTGGAAGAAGTCGCGCTCCGTGGCCACCTCGCGGTCGACGCGGCTGTCGCCGAGCGGGCCGATCTCGTCGAGCGCAGGATCTCCTTTCGGCAAGCGCCAGCGCTTGCCATGATCATCGATGAAGAGGACCGAAGCCTCGTCCGTGGAAATCACACCCACCGGAATACCGGCGTGCTCCTTGGTGTGCGCTAGAAGCTCCTGCGTGGGTTTGAGGGTGAGGTCACCGTCCAATTCGTAGCCTCCGATGTCCTTGCCATCAGGACCGACGACGGCAACGGCCAGGGTCCGCTTGTTGTCCGCCCGGGCGCGCACGAAGCCGCCCGTGACGTCCTTTTCCGATGCGGATGCGAGTCCGTCGAAGATGGCATCCGGTGCATTACTACGTTTGTCGGAGTTGGAGAACGAGAAGGCGGCGGTCACACCGATGAGTTTCTCCGAAGAGGTCAGGCGCAGCCATACGCCCTTGAGCCCGGAAAGGTCGATCCACTGATAAGGTGATGAGAATTCCACCTCGCTGAGCTTCTTCCACGTGCCAGTTCCATCTTCATCGACCTCCAGGGTCACGGTGGCCTTGGCCGTCCCTGACTGCGCCAGATGCAGGCCTTTGTGATCGTACCCTGAAATCAGGAACGGATCACTCGGCTTGCCAGCCTCCACATCCTCCTTCACCCACACGGCGCCCCGACCAATGACGGGGCCGAAATGATCGATCTGACCGGGCTCGACGAACCATAGGTTCGACTGCGATTGCGGCGCAGCGATTTCGCCCTTGGCCTTGCGCTTGTTGAGGAACTCCGCCTTCGCCGTGTCGTCGCAGCCGAAAACCACGCAATCGTCCCACTTGCAGAAGTCTCCGATGACCTTGAGGTAATTCGAACGCGGCGCGATACCGGCCGTGTTCTTCGAGGAAAAGGTTTTCGGGAAGCTCCAGAAGGTGCCGTGCATGGTGGCCAGCAGCCTGTCCCCCTCCCCGATCTCGCGAATGCGCGGCCACTCGGTATTCCAGCCGTGGGCACCATCGTAGGAGTGCGATCCCTTCGGCAGGCGGAAGGTTTGCCACTTTCCGCCATCGAGCAGCATCAGGATCAGCGAGCGATGATCCCAACCCATCGCCCAGAGCGGATCCGAACTACTGGAGTTCCCGTAAATTCCACCGGGACCGGTCACCTCCGTGAACTGGTTCCGCCGGACGATGTCGAACCCGCTTTCCTTGCCATTCCACGTGGCAAGCACCCCAGACGGTGTTTCCGGACGCGTCTGAGCGGCCTCGCCATATTCGCCGTTGTTCGCATAAACGAGCAAGCCCTGCGAGGAATAGAGCCCCTTGCCATGGTAGCCGGGGAGGTCCGCCTTGTGGCCGCCCTTGAGCGCCTCGTCGCGGAATAGCTCGGTGACTTCCAGCGACTTCACGTCCACTTCGTAGAGCGCCTCCTCCATGCTGGCGTAGTAGATCTTACCAGCCGGATCGGTGAGGTGCCGGGCATTGGCCGTCGGACGACCGAACATCGTCGAGTACGGAATCGCTTGCACGTTCCCTTCTGAGGATACGGCATAAGGTCCGATGAAGAGCTGGTTTGACTCGCGGTGGATCATCCGGTTCGCCGGCGTGCCACCGATCGACTCGGGCCGTACGATCTGTTTCAGATCCGGCGTGATCTCATAGAGCTTGTCGGATGACCCCTTCGGCGCATGCGGTGCATAGGTGACCACCCACAGGCGATCCGCCCACGGCACCACGGCTCCGGTGCCACATTCCCCCTCTTCATTGAACATCGCGAGGTGAGGATAGATTCCGGAAAGCTGCACGGGCCCGGCAGAAAGCGGAGCTGCTAGAATGACGAAGGCGGTGAGAAGACGTCGCATCAGCCAGAAGTGTGTCGAATGCGTAAAGGTAACACGATTTCCCTCAAAAAAGCCGTGTCGGCGGAATCTCCCTGTGGCTGCGAAATTTTTTGTGTCACTTTGCGTAGCCTGCCACATCCCGTCTTCGTGGACTCTGACTCTGATTCTCCGGCTTCTCCCCCGGCTGCCCTGCTTCGCCGGATACAGGCGCGTGGACCGGGCTGGATGGAGGCCTTCGGCGAACTCGTCCGGATTCATGAGGGCTGGGTGCGTGGGTTCCTGCGCTCGCGCATCCGTGACTGGGCCGCGGCGGATGATCTGGCTCAGGATGTCTTCGTAACGGCCTTCCGCCGCATCAAGACCTACAGCGGCGAAGCGAGCTTCGAGGGCTGGCTGCGGGGCATCGCCGTGAATCACCTACGGAACTTCGTGAGGAAGCGCCGCGAACAATGCATCGGCGGCAATGACGAGCTCCAGGCACTGATCGACCGCGGCGCGGATGCCTTTCCCGCAAGCGGCGATGAAAGCGGCGCACTCGATGCGCTGACCAAGTGCCTCGACAAGATCGATGGGCCATCGCGCGAGTTGCTCAACCAGCGCTACGTGACGGGAAAAACGGTGCGCGAGATTTCCGCCGAGAGCGGCAAGGGCTACTCGGCGCTCACGATGCAGCTTCACCGGTTGCGCGAACTTCTTGCGGAGTGCGTGCAGAAGAAGATGGAGGTGCCGGAATCATGAAGCGGCAGGATGAGGAGATCGCACGGCTGTTCGCCGAAGACATGGAGGAAGCGGAGCGGAGCGCGCTTGCGAAACGGCTGGAGGCCGATCCGCAGGCTCTCGAGGTCCTCGGTGCTCACGCGGTCATCGAGGGTCTGTTAGGCGTGGCGCTCGAGGATGAGCTCACCGCCGAACGCCGCCACGCTAGGCTGATGGAGGCGGTGTCCAGGGCCGACCAGGATGAGTTCCTCTCCGGCGTGCAGGACAAGATTCGCCGCCATGCTTGGCGCAACCGCATCATGGCGATCGCCGCGATGGTCGTGCTCGGTTTTTCGACGTGGTTCTTCGTAGGGCCCGGGAAGGTGGCCAGCGTGACCCGTCTCGAAACCATCACTTGGGGCGGTGCGACGCCGCTAACCGAAGGCGGCGAACTCAAGCCCGGCACCCGCTTGCAGTTTGATAGCGGCCTGGTGGAACTCGATATGGCTGGCCGCGGACGGATGATCGTGGAAGGTCCGGCGGATCTTGAGCTGGCGGAGCCGATGCGCTCGGTGCTTCATCGCGGCCGCGTCTTGATGCGCGTGACGGAGGCCGGTCACGGCTATCGCCTTGAGACATCGAGGGGCGCGGTCGTTGACCTCGGCACCGAGTTCGGAGTGTCCGTAAGCAACGAGGGCGTGGAAACCCACGTGCTGGAAGGCGAGGTGGAAGCCATCCCCACCGACGGTGCCAAGGTCCTGCTCAAGAAAAACGATGCCCTCCGCTTCGACGGCAACGGCAGCGCGCGGATACCCGCGGACCCGGGTTCATTTTACACCTCTCTGCCGCCGCAGCGCGCGGGATCCCCGCGGGCAATCCACTGGCCACTGGAAGGAGCCGGGAGCGGCAGCGATACCGCCGAATTACGAGGATTCCCGGGAGGGGACTATGATATGAATTC
This sequence comes from Luteolibacter sp. Y139, assembly GCF_038066715.1. NCBI lineage: Bacteria > Pseudomonadati > Verrucomicrobiota > Verrucomicrobiia > Verrucomicrobiales > Verrucomicrobiaceae > Neoluteolibacter > Neoluteolibacter soli. The sequence goes on from NZ_JBBUKT010000012.1 coordinate 23,972, forward strand.
CCGCGCCATGGAGCCGGGGCAGAAGCCAGCCGAGGTCCCGGGAGTGTTCGGTCATGCCTTCGCCTTCGATGGCAAGGGAGGCTACGCGGAAAGCGATTTCCCGGGAATCGGCGGGCGGGAGCCGCGCACTGTCAGCTTCTGGGTGAAGGTGCCGCAGGACTTCAGCTTGCGCGAAGGCTTCGGCATCCTCTCGTGGGGCCTCTTCGAAGGAAATAACTTTGGCGGAGTCTGGCAGGTCTCCATCAATCCAGTCGAAAAGGAAGGCCCGGTCGGCCACCTTCGCGTCGGCGCACACGGGGGCCAGATCATCGGCGCGACGGACCTGCGCGATGACCAATGGCACCACGTCGCTGTAGTGCTCTTCGAGGCCTCGCAACCCGACATCGGCAAGCACGTGCTCATCTATCTAGATGGCAAACTGGAGCCCATCTCCCGCCGTTCCCTTCAGGAGTTGAATACGCGCACCGAAGGCGCGAGCCACGGCGTGTGGTTGGGACGGAACATCACCTACAATCAAAGTGTTCCGAACCATCACGACGGCGGTTTCTTCCGCGGCGAGGTGGATGAGGTTTTCATCTTCGACACCCCGCTTTCGCAGGATGAGATCCGTGCGTTGAAGGCACGGAATGAGATGCCGAGGTAGTCCTTTGACACCAAGCCGCATCTGTCGCCCCGGAATCGGTCAATTTTCCCCGCGTCCTTGCGGCTTTCCACGCGATCGGTCAGTCTGGCCGACGGCACATGACTCTCTCCGCTCTCGATCTGTTCACCATCGGCGTCGGCCCGTCGTCGTCCCACACCGTGGGGCCGATGCGTGCGGCGTGCCGGTTTGTCGTGCGGCTGCAAGCAGAGGGACTCGCGCCGCAGGTGGCGCGATTGCATTGCGACCTCTACGGCTCACTCGCCGCCACGGGAAAGGGTCACGGCACGGACTCGGCGATCCTGTTGGGATTTCTCGGCGAGGAGCCGGAGACGGTGGTGATCGATAGCGTTCCGGAAAAGCTCGCCACGATCCGTTCGGGCAAGCTGCTCACTCCGTGGGGTGCGGAGTTGGATTTCGATGAGAAGCGCGATCTCGACTTCAAGCGCCTCAAACCCTTGCCGCTGCATCCCAATGGGATGCACTTCACTGCGCTCGACGAGAACGGAAAGCCCATTGCAGACGCGGTGGTCTATTCGCTCGGCGGAGGATTCATCGCCACCGAGGAGGAGATGAAAGCACCGCCTGTGGCCGAGGTGGCGCAGCCCTATCCCTTCACCTGTGCCGCAGAATTGATGGCGCATTGCGAGAGGACGGGCCTGTCGATCTCCTCGCTTCTACTGGCCAATGAGAACGCCTTGCGCCCCGAGGAAGAAACCCGTGCCCGCCTTGATGCCATCTGGCAAGCGATGCAAGACTGCGTGAAACGCGGCTGCTCGCACGAAGGCGTGCTTCCCGGAGGCCTGAAAGTGAAACGACGTGCGAAGGCGATCTACGAGAACCTTCGTAGTAATTCAGAAGCCTGCCTGAACGATCCGTTGACGATTCTTGATTGGGTGAATCTCTACGCACTCGCCGTGAATGAAGAGAACGCCGCGGGTGGTCGCGTGGTCACCGCACCGACGAATGGCGCCGCCGGCATCATCCCCGCCGTGCTTCACTATGCCGTGCGCTTCCGCCATTCGCTGCATGCGGATAGTATCCATCGCTTCCTGCTGACCGCGGCGGCGATCGGCATGCTCTACAAGCGCAATGCCTCCATCTCGGGCGCGGAAGCCGGCTGCCAGGGTGAAGTTGGCGTCGCCTGCTCGATGGCTGCAGCGGGGCTTGTGGAATACCTCGGCGGCACACCGAAGCAGGTCGAGAACGCCGCCGAAATCGGCATGGAGCACAATCTCGGCCTCACTTGCGATCCCGTTGGCGGGCTGGTGCAGATCCCATGCATCGAGCGCAACGCGATGGCTTCGGTGAAAGCGATCAACGCCGCCCGCCTCGCGATGGCCGGTGATGGCTCGCACTTCGTCTCGCTCGACAAGGTCATCAAGACCATGCGCGACACCGGCCGCGACATGAAGAGCAAGTACAAGGAGACCTCGCGTGGAGGTCTCGCGGTCAACGTCGTGGAATGCTAGGCCGCTAAAATCATCGCTTGGATTCGTCCAGATCCGCCATGCTGGATTCATAGGCACGCCGGACTGCATTTTCTGCTCCCAACGCGGCAAGCTCTGCCGCCCAGCGATTGCGATGCCAGAACTTCAGCCACTGGACGGCGACAGCCAGCGTGATCATGATTACCAGCCAGACTCCCCAACGCGCGGCACCTGAGTCATCAAAGATGACCAGCGAGGAAACCATGGCCACCCCGGTGAACCACCACCAATAAGGAGACCAGGAGGTAATCACGAAGACACACAGGAGAGCAATCAAAGGAATTCCCATCGACGAGAGGATCGACCCGATGATCCATTCCGGTCCCTGAAGGAAATCGCGAGACAGTGTGGCAATCTCTGGAACTTTCCCTCTGAAAATCCCTGAGAGAGAACCAATGACCTCCCCCAAGCTTCCTCCCAAAACCATGGACGACAGGTATAGGAAGATTCGCTTGATCCACTGCCAGAGCGTTTCCCCGAAGATGTCGACCGGATCCATCGGAAGCCACGCTAGAGATTTCCCTCTGATTCGTCGAGGAATGACAACGCCAGCCTACATCGCAATCTTCGTCCCCAAGTGAAGAAACCGGATACTTTTCGCAGTAGTTGATCCGCATGATTCGCACGGCCCTTCTTTCCATCGTCCTTCCTTGCATCGCCACTCCGGCGCTGCTTGCTGCGGACGAAGCACTCGCGTTCCAATCTCTCTTCAACGGTCGCGATCTCAGCGGCTGGGTGGATGTGAATACCTCTCCTGAAACGTGGACGGTGAAAGACGGCATCCTCGTCTGCTCCGGCAACCCGACCGGGGTAATGCGCTCGGAGAAACAGTATGAGAACTTCATCCTGGAGATCGAATGGCGGCACATGAAGGAGGGCGGCAATTCCGGCGTCTTCGTCTGGAGCGAGGGCGCGCCCGCCCCGGGCCAGCAGCTGCCCAAGGGCATGGAAGTCCAGATGCTGGAACTCCAGTGGCCGCGCCTCAATCCGAAGCCCGATGGATCGCCCAATCACCCCGGCTACGTTTCAGGCGAGCTCTTTGGTGCCAATGGCCTGCAAGCCGTGCCGGACTTCCCGCGCGGCGAACGAAGCATGTCGAAGGAGATGCGCTGCAAGGGTGCCGGCGAATGGAACCAGTATGTGGTCGTCTGCACCGACGGCGTGATCAAGCTCTCGATCAATGGCAAGTTCGTGAACGGCATGAGCCAGGCCAGCGTGCGGAAAGGCTACCTGTGCCTGGAGGCTGAAGGTTCGGAAATCCATTTCCGCAATATCCGCCTGCTGGAGTTGCCGGGAGGAATGGCAACTCCGGAACAAACGGCGCCTCTGGCCAAACCGTAGCGGGTCGCCCGACAAACCCTTCCGAGGCTCCCGGGCCCTTCACTCGGGAGAGAGCATCGAAGGCTTCGATTGCAGGGTGTCCTCTGCCGCTTTCCTGCAGGTGGCATATGCGCCGACTTGCCGGAGACGCTCAAACCTGAAATCCTTTAGCCGTGATGAAATCCACTGCCATCGCCATCCGCGAACTGTTCGACGCCATCGATCTCGAAGACGCTCTCGAAGGGATCAGGCTCCTCGCTGCGATCGACGCCCTTTGCCTGCGCCTCGATCAGGATCTGAAATCGAAATCCGAATCCCTCCCCAAAGCGGGCTACGTTCAGGAGAAGGTGGAGCTTTTCCGATCCTGCTGCTGGCATGCGCTGGTTCCTCAGGAAGGCACGGACCACAAGACGCCCGACGCTTGGATGGGTGCGGCAAAGGACAGCCTCCTCAAGGTGCAATTCGAGCTTTCCGGGGTCTGACCCTACGGCGATGCACCTACGCCGGATCTTCGCCGTAGCGAGGTGAATGAATGCGCAGTGCATGGCGATCCCGGAGCAGACCGCGCCCGTGACCGCCAGGTAGCCCTGCAATCACTCCCAGATCCCTTGCGAGACGAGCTGCTTCGTCGCGGCTTCCGCCCAGCCGCGGTTCGCAGCGGGTGAGGCCGGGGACGGATGGAGAATGCGGCCCAGCGTGGCGTTGGAGCCGGTGCGTTCGGCGGCGGCCTTGAGGCGCTCCTCGGCGTAACCGCCGACGCCGATCAAGTACTGTGGTTTTAGTACTTCCAGCGTCGCGGCGAGGTGATCGAGGCAGGCTTGATCCACCGGCACCATTTCGGAAGACGGAAGCTTGTCCGGCGTGAGGTTCGCTCCGGTGGCGCTCATCCAGACGAGCGGGCAGTAATTGATGACGAAGTGGTCCTTGAAGAAATCCTCCGCCTTGGGGAAACGCTCCGCGAAGAGCCCCCATAGCCGGCGGCCGCTGACCTCGGACTTGGGGCAGTCGAAGCCTTGGATCGGCCGCTTGGGATGCTCCATCGCTGGCTTTCCGACCGCCGCGGAAATGCCCATCCAATCCCGCACCGCGGGAATCTCGCCGAAGGGCACACCGGTCTGGGCCATGCCGAAGGGTCCGGGATTCATGCCGAGGAAAACAACGCGCTTCTTTCCGCCGCCGAAGCGCTTGAGATAAAGCTCGTGCGGCTCGCGGGCATAGTCGAGCGGCAGGTAAACGTGGCTGGCGGTGGAAAAGGTCAGCGGGCGCAGGCGGTCGGCCAGCGTGCGGGAGGCGGCGATCAGGGCATCGGACACGCGGCGACTCAAGCGTGGCAGGGGCAGCGAATCAACCTCTCCCGCATCCTTGCTTTCGCACCAGAGCTTCAGAGGCTGAACCGAACTCCCGAATATGACGGTCGATTGCTATCTTCTCCCTCGAGGTGAGCAAGCAAGCGATCATAGCGCGTGCCGTCATTGGCACCCCTCGTAGGGTTATAAATTTCGATCTCGTGCGCATCCAATATCCCACAGTTTCTCAGGAGCTCGATTGCCTCACGGGCAGCTTCCTTCGCGGTGTAGAGTTCATAGCCACTCGCTCTGGTGCCCTCCGCTCCAAATCCGAAGCGTGGATCCACGAGAACCTCGCCGATCTTGCGGACTGTATTGGAAGAGAACGTCACTCCAATCGCAGCAATCTTGGCGCGTTGTTCCTCGCGCGCTGCCAGATCGTCGACCTCACATCCGGCGATCACGCTGGATTGTTCGATCTCATAGACGGTGTAGGCATACCTCTCTCCAATAAAGGTCCACGTCCGGCAAACTTCGCTTTCGTGAGCTTTTGCCAGATGATCCGCGATTACTCGCCATTCATCCCGCGACTCGGGATCAGGGCATGGGTCCAAGGCTTCAAGAAGGCTGGCCCTGTGTCCGAAAAGCTCCGCATAGAGGCCGGATGGGACATCATTCGAGATCCGTACCAAGCGAACGGTGCCACGTTCCAAGCCGTCGAAAATCACGTCCGAGTGGGAGAACAGGGCTCCTCGATAAAGCTCGATAAAGGCATTTAGCGCATCATTCACACGGTCACCCCTTTGAAAGAGCCTATCCCGACAAGCGGCCGGGAAAAGGCCTGAATGAGGAGAATAGCTCGGAAACTCAAAACCGAGGGCCCGAATCAACCCTCCGGCGTCCTTGCTTTTTCCCTTGGTCTTCGGCAGAGTTCCGGATCATGAAAAGCGGCATCATCGATATATTCCTAGACGCCTTCGGCTGGGTGCTGGGGAAGACCGGACTTTTCGCGCTGGCGATCCTGACTGGCATAGCCCTCGGTGCCCTGGGCTTGTGGGCTGGCACCATGTCGGGCATCGGAACCTTCGGCTTCCGTGCGGACAAGCCAATCCTCGAGCACATCACCTGGGTCGGTGCAATCCTGCCGCAAGTGCTGCTGATGTTCTGGGCGGGAATGCTCTTCGTGCGTTCGGAGGCGGTGGGAGCGAAGCATTGGGGCCAAGTGGTCGCAGCGCAGGCGCTTCTACTCGTTTTTTGCTGCGCGGACGCGATGCCGGAGGGACTGCTTCCCCGGATGATCGCATGGTCGATCGTAGCGGTGGGAATCGCCGGCATGGCGGCGGGGCTCCGTTGGTTGGCAGGCTGGGTACAGCGGCGCGGCGAAGCGCACTTGGCCCACCTTGAGGAGGAGAATGCCTTGCGCAGGGAAGAGCTGAAGGAGAAGTACGGCACCGTGAGCGTCGGTGCTCGCGAGTTGGGCATCCTCTGATGAAGCCGGAAGCGCTGCCTTGACCGGCTCTTGCCAGAGAAGGAGGGTCGAGCGTGCGAAAAGGGAAATTGCTACCTTGGCTCCTGGCTCTTGGCGGGCTTGGGGTGGGGATTCCCGTCGCGGTGAAGCAGCATGCGCTGCGGTCTTCGGATGCGGAGCGCCACGCTGCCGCCACATCTTCATCAAAACTCGCGGAGCGTTTGGGAAAGGCCGCAACTCGTGACCGCAAGGCACCCGTCCATGATCCGGCTGCAATTGCGACGGCACTTGGCTCCGCTGATCGTGAGACGGCTGCAACCGCACTCGAAGTCCTGCTGCCTGATCTAACAAAACGCGACCTGCCTGCCGCGGCGGAGCTTGCGCAAGGCTTGGACCCTTGGGCGCAGCGGCAACGGGCGCTTCTTTTCGTCGCGGGTGCTTGGGCAAGCTCGGATCCGGAGGCCGGTGTCGAGTGGTGCGAAAGCCTGGGCAATGCCGAGGAGCAACATTACTGCATACGCACGATCTGCAACCAGCTGGCCATCACGGATCCTGCACGTGCCATGACTCTGGCAGAAGAGCATGGTGGCTCGGAGAAGAATGCTCTCGCGGAGGACATCATGCATCACTGGCCACGCAAGGATCTGAAGGCGGCGATGGCATGGGTGGAAAATCGGCAAGATCCCGGACTGAAGGATTCACTCTGGAATCATCTCGCGCTCTCACTTGCCGAAATCGATCCCAAGCAGGCTGCAAATCTTGCAGCAGAACGAATCTCGTCTGAGAAGATCCAGGATGAAGCCGTGATTTCCGTGCTGCACCAATGGGCGCTGAAGGATCGCAACGCTGCGGCGGAGTGGGTGGAATTATTTCCCGATGGCCCCTTGCGGGAGCGGGCGAAGGGTGAAGTGTTAGGGTCCCACTAAACCTGTACCATCTATCAAACCGTAGATGGTCGGACCCAAACCCATAACACACACCTAAACCCAAGAACCATGAAACACACCATGGGCCGGCTTGCCGGCCTTCTAATGGTGGCGCTCTCGTATTGCGCCAATGCCGCGGGAAACAACTGGATGACCCCGCTTGATGGGAATCTTCCGCTGTCCCAATTCTCGATCCCCGGCACCCACGATTCAGGTGCCATGGTCGAGCCGGTCTCCGGCACCGCGAAGTGCCAGAACCTGTCCATCACCGACCAGCTCAATGCCGGCGTGCGATTCCTCGATATCCGCTGCCGTCACATCAATGACGCCTTCGCGATCCATCACGGGCAGGTCTATCAGAACATGAATTTCAACGATGTCCTGAACTCGACCATCGGCTTCCTGAACGCGAATCCCGGCGAGACGGTGATCATGAGCGTGAAGGAGGAATACAATGCCACGGGGAACACGCGCTCCTTCGAGGCAACCTTCGATACCTACGTGGCGGCGAATCCTTCGAAGTGGGTGCTCGGCTCGGCGATTCCGACGCTCACTCAGGCACGCGGGAAGATCGTGCTCTTCCGCCGCTTCGGTGCGTCTGCCACGCCGAAGGGCATCGATGCTTCCAACTGGCCGGACAACACCACCTTCAGCACCGGTGGCACGCTGCGGGTGCAGGATCGCTACAACGTTTCCGACAACAACGCGAAGTGGAACCAGATCCTGCAGATCCTCAATGAAGCGCGCTACGGTGGTCCGGGCACGCTGTACGTGAACTTCACCAGCGGCACCACCAGCATCTTCGGAGTGCCGAACATTCCGACGGTCTCGAACAACATCAACCCGCGCATCACCACCTTCTTCGGCAGCAATGTCAGCGGGCGCTTCGGCTCGATCCTCATGGACTTCGCCGATGCCGCGAAGTGCTCAGCCATTTATAACACGAACGCGCCATCCGGTCGCCCGGTCTATCGTCCGGCGTATTTCATGATTGTGAACCGCAACAGCGGCAAATGTCTCGATCTGATCGGTGGCAACACGAACAACGGCGCGCAGGTCAACCAGTGGACCTACGACTACAACGGCGCAAACCAACGCTGGGTGTTCGCTCCGACCGAGAACTCGGATCACTTCCGCATCTCCTCATGGGTCAGCGGCAAGTGCGCCTGCATCGAGAACGACTCCACCGCCGCGGGCGCAAAAGTCCACGCCTGGGAATACACTGGCAACAACAACGGCCAGCAGTTCGACCTCGTGGACGCGGGCAATGGCTACTACAAGATCCGCAACGTGAAGAGCGGCTTGGTGCTTCAAATCACCGGTGCCGGCACCGCGGACAACGACCGCGTGGAACAAGCCGCGGACAATGGCTCGATCAACCAACAGTGGCGCCTTCAGCCGTGGGGTGACTACTTCGCGCGTGCATCCACCGGGAAGTACATCTGCGTGGAGAACATGGGCAGCACCAATGGCAGCCCGATCATCCAATATTCCTGGGAAAACAATCCGTGGTTCAAGTGGCGCTTCGAGAGCGTGACGAATGGCCACCTGCGCGCCTCAAGTCTGAATGCCCTGACCCGCGTGCTCTGCGTGGTGAACGGCACCAGCGTGAATGGCGAGGACTGCCAGTTGTGGGACTACCTGCCCGCAAATGCCGGCGACCAAAAGCTGCGCATCCTGCCGAAGACCAACGGGCTCTTCAAATTCTACTTCGTCCACGATGGCATGAGCTGGGACATCCCCGGAGGAAATGGCGGGAACAACGTGCGGCTGGAGCAGTATCCCGACAACGGCAACGCCTGGCAGGATTTCCTGCTGGAGCGGACACCTTGAAGGGCTGATCCATTTCCGGGCGGAGGCGATGCGATCGCCTCCGCCTTTTTTATGTATGTACTAAGCTTTTAGTATTTCAGCGGGATCCTGGCTTTTCCACATCTTCAGGCATCCATCAATCGCCTTACGGATTCTTCGCCGCTTTAACTTTCTCCCAAGCATCGAGCGGAGGCTCGTCTGGCAAGCTCCTCCTGCCGTTTTTGGCCATCCTCCAAAGCCGCTAGCCCAACATGATTAGCTTACTTCGCCACATCCGCTGATCGTCGCAGATGAAGATATTCTCTTATTTGAGGTTGAACAAACGGCTTCAGCCTTCTCGAAAGAGTCATAACTTCAGGATCGGGATCAAGAAAATCGATGTAATATGCCCCATTTTCAATATCAAAGCTAAGCGATGGGTTCTCTAGGACGTATTTTTTGCGACCCAATTCAACCCAAGGCTCAGATTCAGCAAAGATAAGGTCACCATCTTCAGTAAGGGTCACCTTCATTTTAATCTCTTCGGACGAATAGACTCCAGCTATTGGCTTGAAGGAAATCTTCTTAGGGACGTTCCAGGGAAAGCGGCCAGCGCCGGACGATAATTCTTGATTTCGCGGATCCGGTGCCGTCGTCGAAACCGACATACATACCAAAACAACGGCCACAACTGCCGCAATTAAGATTACTACATACTTCTTCATTTCTGGAGACTACGCGTCATGAAGTTGTCTTTTTTGATCTGAAAATGAAGTCAATTTCGCGTTGAAATATTATTCCCTATTTGTCGCCGCTTTACTTCGCTCCGGATCTGCTTGTTCGGAATTTGCGTTTGAGATGCGAGGTAATTGGTGGCTACCCGGGACCCAAGCGAGCCGCGGCGATCAACGCGGCATCGGCAACGAAGCGCTCGTATTCGCCGGGCACGGTGAGCGCGCCAATCGGCACCTCGGGGCGGCGGAAGGTCATGAGACTTTCTTGAACGCTGCGAGCGGAGAGGTGAACTTGGTTCGCGCCGGTGCGGCGGATGACTTCGGCCACTTGATCGGCCTTGATGCCGCCGCCGGGAAGAATGTCGAGGCGGTCGCCAGCCTGTTGAACGAGGATGGCGATGAGATCGAGCGCGTCCATGGCAAAGGGTGCACCACCACTTGTTAGAATGCGTTCGAAGCCGAACTCCGCGAGAGTTTCGAGCGCGTCAGGCAATTCGGAGCAGACATCAAAGGCGCGGTGGAAGACCGCGGGAAAGCCATCGCAGGCATCGAGCAAGGTTTCGATCGCGACGAGATCCAGCGAGCCATCCGGTGCGAGGCAGCCGAAGACGACGGCATCCGCGCCGAGATCGCGGGCGAGCTCGATGTCCGCGCACATCGCCGCGATTTCCTCCGGCCGGTAAACGAAGTCGCCACCGCGCGGGCGGATCATCATGGCGATCTCGCCGGGGAAAAGCGACCGAGCCTGGACCAGTGTGCCGGCGCTGGGCGTGAGGCCACCTTCGGTGAGCGAGGCGCAGAGTTCAATGCGGTCGGCTCCCGCTTCGGCGCAGGCGAGGATGGAGTCGAGGGAATCGACGCAGATTTCAAGAGTCATGGGCAATCGGTGCCTGCGATCTACCATCTGCGATCTGCCATCGACCATCCCGAAACTCGCGGGTGGCAGATCCGACGAACCTGCGCTTGGATAGCCGTGATGATTCCCGAGCGGCTCGAACTGCGTTTGCATGATGGCACACCGGTGGTGGCACGACCGCTGACGCCGGCCGACCGCGACTATGTGGCGGCGGGCTACCGGCTGCTTTCTCCCGAGGCCCGCTACCAACGGTTCTGGGTGCGGCAGGGGGAGATCATCGGTGATGCGATGCTGAACCGCTTGCTGACGGATCAACTACCCAACCACGCGATTTGGACCGTTTTCGATCCAACCCGCGAGGGCTTTCCCGGCTTGGGCGCGGCAAGCTTCTGGCGATCGGATAAGGAGACCCACGACGCGGAGTTTTCGGTCACCGTGATGGACGCCGATCAAGGCCGTGGGGTGGCGACGCTGCTGCTCGGCATCCTCTGGCTGGTGGCATTCCGCTGCGGGATCGAGACACTGACCGGCTACACCATGCCGGAAAACCGGCGGGCCCTGCGATGGATGCGAGATACCGGGGCCGCGGGCGAATGGGACGGATACAATGCGGTCTTCCGCTGGAAGCTCGACGACCTGAACGCGATTCCCAATACAGCCGCAGGAGCGGACTTGGCCGAGCGGCTCGCCGAACTCTCGCCCGCGATGCTGTAAGGCCGCTCAGCTTGCTGGTTTGACGGCCGTCTTTTCTCCAAAGATCGCACTCGGCTTGGGCAGCTTCTGACGGCGCAGGCCGAATTGCCGGACGGCATGGCGCTGGAGGTGTGCAATGGCATCCGCCACATCATCGGTGAAGAAAATCAGCTCGGGATCGCCGGGGCTGATCATCCCCGCATCGGCCATGTGATAGACGAAATCCATCAGCGGCTGCCAGTAGTCCTTCCCCATGAGGATGATGGGGAAATTTCGGATCTTGCCGGTCTGGATCAGGGTGATCGTCTCGAACATCTCATCGAGCGTGCCCGCTCCGCCGGGCAGCACCACGAAGGCGTAGGAGTATTTGATCAGGATGGTCTTGCGCGTGAAGAAGTAGCGCATCGTGACCGAGCGATCGACGTAGGGATTCAGGTGCTGTTCGAAGGGCAGCTCAATATTCACGCCGATCGATCTACCGCCGGCTTCATGGGCACCGCGATTGCCCGCCTCCATGATGCCGGGGCCACCGCCGGTCATGACGGTGAAGCCGAGCTTGGCGACCTCCGCGCCCATCCGGCGGGCCATTTCGTAGTAGGTGGTGCCCGGCTGGGTGCGAGCGGAGCCGAAGATGGTCACCGCCGGGCCGACGAAATGCAGCGTGCGAAATGCCCGCACGAAGTCCGCCCCGACCCGGAAGATGGTGCCCAGATCATGCAGGCGGGAGCGCGGTCCCGCGAGGAAGCCTCGCTCGGGGATCTCCAGTTCGAAGCGCTCTTCCTCGCGAATCGCCTCCGGGCTAATCTGGTGCTCCGCAGTCGGTTGCGGAAGCTGGGGGCAATCGGGCGGGGTCATGACGGGATTCTCTAACACGGCATTCACGGCCTTGCCACGGGGAATCCAAGGCCCGGCGAGGGCCTGCCGAGCCGGGAAACCGGGCAGTTAGTTTGAAACAACCATGGCTTTGCAAACTCTGCTCCAAATGCGGGGTAAGCTTGCGGAGATAGAGGAGCGTGACACCTTCCCGCCGAGCGCATGCTGCCGCACAGGAAAAACGAACCGCACGAGGATGGCGACGGGGTGCGCGCAGGATTTGAGGTCCGCGTGATCGGCGGAGCGCGCCCGACTCCCGAGCCCGGCCGCGGCAAGGGCCTGGAGATCGGCCTGCAAATCGGGCCCGGCCAGACGAGCGCGAGCGCCGCAGTCGAAGATCCGTCGGCAGCGCCGGTGCAGCGATTGCAGGCGGAGGGCACCGAGCCCCTGCGGGCGCGTACGATCAGCGAGGTGATCGGCGAGGTGGGACCGGCGGCACCCTACGTGCCGCGGCACCGGAGCAAGGAACGCAGCCTGACCGCGTGGACCCTATGGATGGCGGCGGGCACCTGCACGCTCGCGGTAGCGGCGGTAGCGGGGGTGATGTCGATGAAGAAGAAGCCGTCCAACGAATCCGAGCAAGCCATCGTCTTCGCCCCGCAGGACTCATTCGGCGAAGAGAAGGCCTACTTTCTGGACCACATGGGGCCCCTCACCCACGAGGCGGAGACGCTCCTGAAGAAGTATGCGGCGGCGACCTCGCCCGAGGCCGTGCTGCCACTCGTGAGGGATGCCGCGCGGGTCAAGGAACGCCTGATGGCCCTCTGGCAACCGATGGGCGAGCTTTCGAAGGATCTGGTCGAGACATCGATTTCGGATAGCGAGGTGCGCCCGGCACTCATCCTGCGGGGCAAGACGGCGGGCTTCGCGAACTTCGAAATGGCTTTCGTCCGTGAAGGCGGCCAATTGAAAATCGATTGGGAGGCTACCGAGGGCATCGGTGATGCCCAGCTCTCGGAGCTGCGGAAATCGAAGACGGTGGTCAAGGGAGCCAAGGTCCGCGTGGTGGCCCAGCCGGGGAATTTCTACACGCCGGAATTCCCGGAAGCCGACTATCGCTCATATCAGCTGCTCGATGCCGCGGGTGAGGAATTCGTCTGGGCATTTGTCCGGAGGTCCTCAACCACGGCGAATTCGCTCGAGGCAGAACTCAATGAAAGCTCCGTTCTCCTTGAGAAAACCCGATCCGTCCCCGCGACCCTGCGCATTTCCGGCCCCCTGCGTGAAGGTGTGAACCTGTTCGAAATCACGGAGATGCTTCACAAAGGCTGGGTGAGCCCGTAACCAAAGGCCGTGAGCGACATTCCCGGTGCTTGGTTTCATTGCTCCCGCTGCGGCGCGCTATTCCGTGGGACGGCAGATGCCGACCAGCGTGGTGCGTGTCCTGAATGCGGCGGCGATCCCGTGGCCGGCACCGAAGCGACGGAAGCTCCCGGACCCGTCCTCATCCGCCGGAAAGTCCGCAAGCCGAAGGAGCGCTCGGGGTCATCGTCCAGCCGGTCCAAGCACAATCGCGAAGGTCAGAAGAAGGCACGCGCCCTGGCCATCTTCGTGGTGGTCTGGGCCGTGGTGCTGGGCACCGCCGCGATCTGGCTGAAAGGGAAGTCACCCGACGCCAGCGAGGCGACTTCGGTGCTCGATGCCCAGGCCGTTGGCGGCCAGGCCATGGAGGACTCGCGCCTGCTCCAGGACCAAATCCAAAACTGTGCGAGGCGGCTGGAGCAATTTGTCGGGGCGGGTGACATCGGAGGCAGGTCACCTCACGTTCTGCGAGCCAAGGAGATCCTCCCGGAGATGGCGGCAGCGCTCAAGTATGAGCCGATCCTGTCCTCTGATGCCAGCTTCACGCTGCCCTTCTATCAGGTGATCCACACCCCCGCCGGCCGGGCCATCGAGACGATGTGGAAAGAGGACGACGGCAAGTTCCTCGAAGCGGTCTTCTTCGAGGAAGAGGGAGAGTGGAAGATCGATTGGCATGCCTTCTCGCGCGCCAGCAGCGAGCCGTGGCCTCAATTCGTATCCGGCAAGGGCAAGGGAGAGGGCGTGTTCCGCGTGCTTGCCCGCGAGCGGGTCGGAGCCAATGGCCGCGATCCCGAGTTCATTGGTCTGGTGCTCTACGCCCCGCGGCCCGGCCGTCCCGGGGAAGCGTTTTCACCCTCACCGGAAATCCGGGTCACGCGCGCCTCCGACATGGGTCGCGCCATTGAGGAAGCCTTCACGACGCGCGCCAAGAATCTGGGCCCCTTCGGCAGCGGAGTGGTGAAATACGATCCCGGCGAAATGATCCGCCTGCATGTCCGGGTCACGCGCGAAGGTGCGGAGGAACGGACGTTCAAAATCACCGACTTGCTGGCCACCCACTGGATGGAGTTGCCGCCGGCAAAGTAAGCCTCAGCCGGACGCCAGTCCGCGGCGCATGGCCGCCACCGGGTCACTGCCGGGAAACCAAATCCGGAATGCCTTCACGCCCTGATGGAGCAACATCTCCCGGCCGGTCCCGACCCGCGCCCCGGCCGCGATGGCGGCCTGCTGGAATGCCGTGCCCGGGCGATAGATCGTATCGTAAGCCGCATGGCGCGCGGTGAAGCAGTCGGACGGCAGCGGTGAAGGATCACTTTCCTTGAGCCCCAGTGACGAGGTGTTGACGATCAGATCCGCATCGTGCGCCCAAGCTTTCAGGCGGGGATCGTCCAAGGCCGCAGTGAGGATCTCCACCTCGCCGTGCTGCGAGCGAATGCGGCCCGCCAGCTCCTCGATCTTGTCCACGCTGCGGTTCGCCAACACCAGCCGGGCGACACCCTCGCGCGCGCAGTGAACCGCGATCGCCCCCCCCGCCCCACCACCCGCGCCAGCGATCAGGACCGCCGCGCCGCGCAAGGTCACACCGAGCGTTTCCCGGACGGCTTCCTCGAAGCCGTAGCCATCGGTATTGAACCCGCGGGTGGCATCCGGATCGAAGCGCACGGTATTCACCACGCCCATTTCCGCGGCACCGGCATCGACCTCATCGCAAGCGGCCAGCGCCTCGAACTTGTGGGGCACGGTCACATTGCAGCCGATGAAGCCGAGGGCGCGCATCTGAGTGAAGACCTCTGCCACCTGACCGGGCTCGACTTCCACCTTGATGTAACGCGCCGCGATGCCGGCCTCATCCAGCGCCGGCTGGTGCATGCGCGGCGAGAGCGAGTGGGCCACCGGATGGCCGATCACCGCCAGGCGCGCCGGCTGGTCATGCCCGGCATCCAGCCGCTCGCGGGACGTCAGGTCGTCGGGGAAATAGAGGCTCATGAAAAGAAAAGCGCGCCCACCATGGCGGGCGCGCTGCGGTCGTCAATCCGCGGCCGGTCGGATCAGAAGGACGTGCGGACCGCGAGCTGCCAGGTGTAGGCCTTGACCTCGCTCTTCCGCGTCGTCAGGTCGTCGAGTGAGAAGCCGCCCATGACTCGCACACGGTCGGGGCAGAGGTGCCAGTTGAGACCGGCGTAGAGGGAGTGGTGCTCATTGCCGCGGCCATTGTCCACGTCCACCAGAGGATTTTCATGCTCCGCGCGGAGGTAGCGGGACGGCAATTGCAAGCCCTGCGATTCCGGTGAGCTGGCATACTGGTATTGAAGCACCGCCTGCAGCCTGTTTTCCAGGATCCAGTACCACGGCATCACCACGAAGCCGTGGAAATCACCCTGCCGGCGCGTGATTGGCGCGCTGATGCCGCCACCATTGTCGCCATAAAGCGCTTCGGTGATGACGCCCCAGTTCTTCTTCTCGTAGATCGCGGAGAGAGCGGCCGCCCAGCCGTAGCCAAGGGCATCGTCCACCCCATCGCTATTGTTCTGGCTGTAATCGAGCACCAGCCTGAGATCGTCCGTCGCACGCCACTGGAGGCTGCCGTAGAAGAACTGGCCTTCGCCCCAGCCGGCGACGAAATCCGAATCGTCCTCGGCGCTGAACATCCCCAGGATCAAGTCCCAGTCGCCCTTCTCGAGCTCCAGGGTCACACCTGTCGGCCGGCCGGCGTCGCCACTGACCTTTTCGGAAATGGAGGAACGTTCGATGGTGTAGGTGTCATTCGAGGACATCCGGGTTTCCTCGGTCATGTCCAACTTCATCCGGCCGTACTTCAGCTTGATGCCGTCCAGCCAGCCATCCCCGAAGGCCTTGCCGATGTCGAACGTCACCGAGGCTTCGTCAAAGGTGTCGTAGCCCCACTCCAGATCACTGTAGGGACCGTTGTGGAACCGGTTGTCATCCACCAGGTTCACGTTCACCTCGGCGGTGAAATACCTGAGGAACTTCGTCTTGGTCTCGAACCGCAACCTACGATATTCATCGTACTTGTCGTTGAAGTCCATGCCATTGACATCGGTGCCTTCCAACGACGCGATCTGATAGTGGAAGCGCCCGCCGATCTTGAAGGACTGGATGTAGGGGTTTTCCTTGTTCTCGTAGAGCAGGCCGGGGTTGTTCTGGAGCCACTGGCACCAGTCGCCGTTGTTGGACGCCGGCTTGTCGACAAGCTCCGGCGGAGCCTCCTTGGCGCTGGCATTGGCACCGGCCGCGACACCAGCGCCGGTGGAAACCGGCTCGGATGCGGCCTCATCCTTGTGCTTGTGCTTGTCCTTATGCTTCTCGGTGCCCTTGTCCGCACCCTCAGCCTTATCCTTGTCCTTCTTCTTTTTCTTATCCTTGTCCTTTTTCTTCTTCTTTTTGCCGTCCTTGGCGGGCTTCGCCGACTCGGCGGCGGGCTCTTGGGCATGAAGATTGGCCGGGACAACGAGCGGTCCGGCCAGGCAGGAAAGGAACAACAACGCGGGAAGGGTTTTCATCACGAGACGGAAGCGGGTTTTTCTTCCTACCGGCGGCTCACATGTCGAGCTCGTTGCCGGTCGGGGTCAGGATCACGCGGTTATTGCCGCAGACCAGATGCAAGGCCTCCAGCAGCTTGGGCGTGCTGGCTCCGAGCTTGAGCTGCATGCCATAGCGCAGCTCGGTCATCATGCCGGCTTGGGCCGAAGACACGCTGACCAACTGCACGCGATCCGCGAACTCGTCGAAGACCGGCTGGAGCAACTGCTCGAAGTCCATGTCGCTGGTCATCCGTAGCGTCAGCATGTGCGAGGCACGGCGCGGCGCGAAGGCGTCCGTCTTGGTGAGGACGTAGACCGCGGTTCCCACCATGAGAGTGATCAATACCGCCGGGACGTAGAGCTTCGCTCCCACCACCATGCCCACGGCCATGGCGAAGAAGACGAAAGCAAGGTCACGCGACTGGCCGAGCGTGCGACGGAAGCGGATCACCGAGAAGGCGGCGAACATGCCAAAGGCGATCGCGCCATTACTCGCCACCACCACGATCAGGATGGTCGTCACCAGGCCGATCATGATCAGCGTCTGGACGTAGTCCTGAGAATAGCGGGTGCCTTTGTAGGTTTTCCGGTAAAGGGCCGCGATCGCCAGGTTCAAGACCAGGCTCACTGCCGGGGCCACTACAACTTCCAGAGGGTGAAGGGTGCCAGCTTTGGCGTTTCCGCCGATGTTAAACAAGTCTTCGAAGGTCATCTTGGGTCAGGGGAAACGGCAGCAGAGCGGAATAGGTTTAGCGGGCTTTCTGAAGATGCAGGTAGGAAAGCAGGCGATCGAACCAAACGCGGAAGATGCCAGCAGTCGGTGCCGGCGAAGGAATATTGCGGCGCAGGCCGGTGGTGGCCGTAGGACGACGGCGGCCCTTGTCGTCCAGAGCTTCGGTCTTCCGCGGGATCCGGCGCGTGGATGGAGGCTCGGGGCGAACCGGTGAAAAGACCGGCGGGCGGCTCTTGAATTCGTAAAGCTCCAGCGCGGCCGTGTATTTGCTGAACCCGCGAGGCACCAAATTGAACTCACCGATCAAGCTACGGAACCAATAGGGCACCGAGCCGATGGTCTTCACCTCCATGATCGAGGAGCCGGGTTCCAACAGCGGAAGCTCGAAGTCCGGATCGTCCGGCGTCAACGGCACTCGCTGGAAGCGGCAGAGCGGGTTGCTATCAAAGGTGATGCGGATGGTGCCATCCGGACCGCTGTCGTAGGCGAAGCGATGATAGCGGATCTGCACTACCGGACGGCTACCCTGTTCATTGACCAAGCCGTTGATCTCCGCGAGCACGCGGCCATCAGTAGGAGAAGAGGTAGCCTCGTTGCGTACTGGAATGATGCCCTCGGTGAGTTGCTCCAGTTCGTCGAGATCCACGGACACCCGGCGCTTCACGGTCACGCCGTCGAGCTTGTGCTTCACCTCGATGAAGGCACTCGCCGGAATGACGCCGTCGCGACGGCCATAGACACGGGTGCGGATACGGCGGCGGTTCGGAACATCGAACTGCTTCTGCCAATAAGAGCTACGCTCCGAAGTGTCGTAATACTCCGACAAGACCGGATAGCCATCCTCGGCCCCACGGTCGGCCATCATCACTTCGCCGACACGACGCCGGACCACCTCTCCGAGGTGGGGAGGAAGGACGAATTTAAATTCGATACGGTTCTGGTTCGCGTCCATTGCAGGGGAGGCGGGGTGTCAAACAGCGGCGGGTGACATTCCCGTCACGAAATCGATCCGTCGATCAAATTTTGCGGTAGGAAGTGTCGTCTTGGGTGTCCGACGGAAGGAGTGCGAAGAACCGTTAACGGGCAAACTCCGAACAACTAACAAAGTTTCGGAGAAAACTGGTTCCCGATTTCTGCCAATCGTAGGGACGACGGCGGGATTGCCAAAATGAGACGGAAATCGTCTGACAAAATGACGCTGCACCAGAGACACGCGCGGAGGCACGGCTGGACGTAACTTGGGGAGGGATGTGGGGGGCATTGCAAACTGTTGGGGGAAACAGCGGGCAACCTGCTGGACTCGGGGGGGAGTGGCGCGGAGATTAGGGGAATTTCCCGGAACCGGCAATAACGGAGTCGCCGGGAGATGTGACGATTTCAAATCACGGCCTATCAGCGGAGGTGCTCGGAGAACTCCAACACCTCCGAGAATGGGAGCCGTTCCAGCAGGCCAAAGGCATCGTGGCGGGACAGGCGGGCGCGCGTCACCGCCGGGCTGCTGATCCCGCACAGGAAGCGTGCGAGCTGCCGCGGTGTCTTCAGGGCAGCGTGGCCCTGCTCTTGAAGATCGCGGATCATCCCGATCTCGTGCTCGTCCGGATCGGGTGCCTTGGTTCGGGGCACCGGCTGCGGCGGTATGCCCCGGCAGCGGTCGCAGTGGCCACAGGGTGCGGCGAGCGTTTCCCCGAAATGCCCGGTGACGAAGCCGGTCAGGCAACCGGGCTGCTCGGCCAGCTCCACCACTTGGCGAAGCCGGGAGAGATCGGCGGCTTCGCGCTTGCGGAACTGCTCGTCCAGCCGCGCGGCCAATTCGCGCAAATCGCCCGGGTCCTTTCTGACGCGGTAGCCTTGGCGGATACCGGATTTCTTCAGGGCGAGGTCGCCGGCTTCCTCAAGGTAAAGCAGCGCCGCGGTGATCCGCTGGCTGTCCTCCCCGGTCGCACGAGCCACCTCGGCGATCTCGAAGGTCAGCCAGCTGCGGCCCTCCTTTCCCGCGGCGAAGATTTTCCGGAGGAAGGTCTTCCGCCGGGCATCGTAGCCGGCCAGGACTTTCTCGAGATCCCGCAGCAGCCGGACTTGATAGGACGACCAGAACTTCCGGGTCGCCTCGATGACGCCTTCCAATTCCAGGTAGGTCAGCATCGTCTCCACCACCAGCGGACGGATGTCATTCACGGTCGAGAGCTCGTAGGTCGAGAGATCGAACTCCTTTCCGAGCCGAAGCACGTGGTCGATGAAGTGCCGCGTCGCAGCCGGCGAAGGCGTGTCGCCGTGGATGAAATTCTCCAGTGTCACCAGGTCATCGCCACAGGCGAGCAGCTCGCAGGAGGAGAGCAGGCCATCGCGTCCGGCACGACCGGTCTCCTGGGTGTAGTTCTCCAGGCTCTTCGGCAGGTTGTAGTGGTAGACGGCGCGGATGTCGGCTTTGTCGATGCCCATGCCGAAGGCGATCGTGGCGACGATGACGCGGGTCTTTCCGGCCATGAAGCCTTCCTGCGCCGCGGCCCGGAATTCATCCGGCAGGCCTGCGTGGTAGGCCTGCGCGGCCAACCCGTTTTTCTGCAGAAACGTGGCCACATCCTCCGCGGTATGCTGGAGCGTCACATAGACCACGGCCGCGCCCTCGCTGCCACGCAGCCGCTCCAACAAGTGCCGCTTGCGTTCCGTGGCGGCCAGCGGTGTCACCTTCAAGTCGAGGTTTGACCGGTGAAAGCTGAGCTGGACGTGATCCTCCTTTGCGATGCGGAAGCCCTTGCGAATGTCCTTGGCCACCGCTGGCGTGGCAGTCGCCGTGAGGCACAGCACACGCGGGACTTTCAGGTCACGGCAGAGCTTCGCCAGCTTCAGATAGTCCGGCCGGAAATTGTGACCCCACTCGGAAATGCAATGCGCTTCATCGATCGCCACCAGTGCGATGTTCAGCTTCTTCAAGCGTGCGCGAAAGCCTTCGTTCGAGAGGCGCTCGGGCGCGACGTAGAGGAGCTTCAGCGAACCATCGCCGAGCGATTTCATCACCTCCTCATAAGCGGCCGGCTCCAAAGTGGAATCCAGCCGCGCCGCGGCGACGCCCTTCGCTCGCAGCGCATCCACTTGGTCCTTCATCAGCGCGATGAGCGGCGAAACCACCAGCGTGACTCCTTCCAGCAAGAGTGCCGGAAGTTGGTAGCACAACGACTTGCCGCCGCCGGTCGGGAACACCGCGAGCATGGAGCGGCCGTCCAGCAGTCCCTCCACCACCTCGCGCTGGCCGCCACGGAAGACGCCGTGGCCAAAGCGTTCGCGCAGGAGTTGGATCAGCGGGTCATCGGCCACGTCCGAGGAAACCCGGGTGGAAGTGGCCTGACAAGTACCGGACGGACGCGAGGAACATCACTTGCTACGTGGAGAATCCGGGTTTCATCCTCCTGCGCCGACGCGCGGCCTCCTGACCTCGCGATTTCATTCTTATGAGAACCTTTCTGCTTCTGCTGCTCACCACCTTTCTCGGAGCGATCGTGCCGCTGCGGGCCCAAGTGCCGACGCTGGTCAACTACCAGGGCCGCGTCGAAAGCTTCTCCGGGACTGCAAATTTCCGTTTCGCCCTGGCGAATGCGGACGGCAGCGAGATCTATTGGAGCAACGACGGGACCTGCAAACAGGGCGGCGAACCAGCCGCGGCCGTGTCGCTTGCCGTGGAGGAAGGCTATTACTCCGTGGTGCTCGGCGACGTGACGGTGCCGAACATGGCGGCGATCCCGGCGAGCGTGTTCCGGAAGCCGGACATTCGCTTGCAGGTGTGGTTCGACGACGGGACGAATGGATCGCGCCGGCTTGATCCCGCAGAACGGCTGATCCCGGTCGCCTATGTGGCGGACAGCGCGCTGGATGGTGCGCACATCGCACCCGCGCAGCTGGATCTGCAACCGGGCGGGTCCGCTGCCAATCCGCCGCCGGGAACCCTGCGGCTGGTGAACCGGGACGGCAAGCTGGTCGTCCGCGATGCCGAGGGAAACGAAACCTCCGCTTCAGCTTCCGCCGATAGCACTTCAAAAGCCCAAGCAGTTGCGGCGGCAGTGACAGCAACGACGGCTGCCACGGCACCTGAGCTGTTCGACGATTTCACCCTGCGTGCCGACGGGACGATCTATGAAAGCGGCTCGAAACCGCTGATTGGATCGCCCTATCAATTCATCGGCAGCAATCCGAACGCCACGGTGACAGGCGGCAAGCTGATGCCCACCGGTGGCCAGCTTTACTATCTCGATGCCACCCTCGCGACCCCGGTGCGGGACGTGGCGGTGGAATACACCAATGAGGAAGCTCCCGGTGGCGTGTTCGAAGGGGGAATCGTCCTGGGCATCAAGACCACCGGCGTGATCGAGACCGATTTGATCCATATCCGGCTGAACCGGAATACGGTGAATGTCGAGGTCGGCAGCCCGGGAAGCGCCGGCTGGCAGACGATTTACTCGAAGGTCATGCCTGGAAACAAGGTGCCGCTGGGAGTCACGCTGGTGAGCCGGATCTACATCCTCGGCGATCTGCTGCTGATCCAGCACGAAGGGAAGACTCATTCGGTGAAGGATCCGCGGATCGCGGAATACAATGGCAATCACGTCTTCTTCGAAGCACTGGGCCCGGATGGATTCTTCACCCAGGTCGGCCTCAAGCGTCTCTGGGCGAACACCCCGTCCGGTGGGATCGCCAGTGATGCGCCACGCGGCGATGAGCCGCAGTGGCTGGGTCAGTCAGACGTGCTCCAGAGCGTGATCCTCGGCCAGCCGGTCTTTCCCGGCAACGGCCGGTTCGGCACGGCCTTTGGCGGTGGCCAGCCTTCCGAAACAGATAAGCTGGCGGTGGACGGGAAGGTTTTGGCAAACGGCGTCTACGGCTCGCGCCCGTTCGCCGGTGAGAAGGCGCTGTCCTCGGTCGTGGCCAGCAATCTCGTGACGGCCGAGCTTCCGTCGCCCGCGGGTTCCGTGGATGCGGATCTCCTGGTGCCAGGTTTCGACGATCTGCCGCTGGCCAAAAACGGCGAGAGCCTCACCTATCAGTTTCTCGGCACCTTCGGAGCGAATGCGAACGCCAAGCGCATCAAAATCCAGGCCTACTCTCCCAACTTCATCATCTTCGACTCTGGCAAGCTGAACGAGAACGGCACCACCTGGTCGCTGGAAATGAAGCGTGTGAAATTGGCAGGGCGCTCCCACCAGTGGCTGTTCGTTCTCAGGACGCCGACCAAGACGATCACCCGGCACTACGAAGCGGATACGACGGGCACCATGGGCTACCAGTTCCTTGGCAGCGGAAAGGCCGCCGGCGACGTAAAGATTCTCAGCGGCACCCAAGAGGCGCGCTTGAACTACTGAGCAGCGACGCCGGAGCGGTCTGCTTTGTCCAGCGACCTGAGGCACGACTCCACTATTCCCGGATGTATAGATACTGGAATTACTGGAGTGCCCGGCTGGCATCCACCGGTCACACAAAAGCGGCGGCCCGTGAGGACCACCGCTTCATCGAACGCGAACCCACCCGGGCTCGCAGATTTTGTCAGAGCAGCAGGGACTACTTCTTCTTCGCCGTATCGAGCTTTTCGCGAACCTTCTCGCTGAGCTCGTTGTAGAGTGCTTCGTCCGCCTTGAGCGCTTCCTTGGCAGCGTCGCGGCCTTGGGCCAGTTGGGCGCCATTGTAGGCGAACCACGAGCCGCGCTTCTGGATCAGGTCCATTTCCAGCGCGAGGTCGAGCAGCGATCCGACCGAGGAGATGCCCTCGTTGTACATGATGTCGAACTCGCACTCCGCGAAGGGTGGTGCGACCTTGTTCTTCACGACCTTGATCTTGGTGCGGCTGCCTTGGACGGTGCCGTCAGTCGCCTTGATCTGGCCGATGCGGCGGATGTCGACGCGGACGGAAGCGAAGAACTTCAGCGCGCGGCCGCCGGGAGTGGTTTCCGGGTTGCCGAACATCACGCCGATCTTCTCGCGGATCTGGTTGGTGAAGATGCAGACGGTGCGAGCCTTGGAGATGAAGCTGGTCAGCTTGCGCATCGCGGCGCTCATCAGACGGGCTTGGGCACCCACGGTGGAGTCGCCGATTTCGCCATCGAGTTCCTGCTTGGTCACCAGCGCAGCGACGGAGTCGAGGACGATGACGTCGATGGCATTCGAGCGGACCAGAGCCTCACAGATTTGCAGGGCCTCTTCACCGGACGAGGGTTGGGAAACGAGCAGGTCATCGAGATTCACGCCGAGCATCTTGGCGTACTGAGGGTCGAGGGCGTGCTCGACGTCGATGAAGGCGGCCAGGCCACCCTTTTTCTGGGCTTGGGCGATCGCGGTGAGGGTGAGAGTCGTCTTACCGGAGGATTCCGGGCCGAACACCTCGATGATGCGGCCGCGGGGGAAACCACCGACGCCGAGGGCGCGGTCGATGAGCAGGTTGCCGGTCGGGATGACGTCCACATCCACGCGGTGTCCGTCGCCCATCCGCATGATGGCGGCTTCGCCGAACTCCTTCTGGATGCTGGAGATAGCCATATCCAAATTGCGTTTGCGGGCGTCTGCGAGTTTGTCTGATGCGTCTTCTAGGGTCTTGGCCATGGTGTCAGGAAGTGTTCGGGCGAACTTCTCTCAGGGAAGGCGGCTGACGTCAACAAAAGATGTTCGGGCGAACAAAAAAGTGCCTTTCCCATTTCCGACGTTCAGGGCGCGTCTTCGTTTTTCGCGATGTTTCCCTCCGATTTCTCAATGGATGGAACGCGACGCCCGGAAGGTAAAAACGGACGGTGACAGACAAAGAAACCGAGAGCTACAGGCGTGAACTTCAGCGGCTCAACGAGCGGGTGGATGCACTTGCCCGGGGACGAGCTGCCGAAATGATCGAGATCCGGCGGTCCATTCACGCGCTGGAACAACGGCTGACGCCACAGGCAGCGCCCGCGTTTGTTCAGCCGGAAGCTCCGGAAGAAGCTCCTCCCATGCTGCCACCGACGGTTGCCGAAGAGGTTCCCGAGCCACCGGCCAAGTGGGAGTCCATTGCCCCGGCGCTGGCCGCCGCAAAGGCCGCAGCCGCCGCTGTCACCGCAAAGGCCCCTGCCTCCTCCCCGCCCCCGCGCGAGTGGGAATCCATTGCACCACAGGCACCGCTGCCTTCACCTCTTCCGCTACCTCCACCCGCGGAGAAAGGCTCCTTCGAGCTGCGCTTCGGGCGGATTTGGTTGGTCCGGCTGGGCATTGCGCTGCTGGTGACCGGGCTCGTGCTACTGGGGAATTTCGCCTACAAGAATTGGATCCGCGACTTGCCGGCGGGTGTGCGTCTGGCGGCGTTGTATTTGGGTTCGTTCCTCATTTCCGGGAGCGGCGTGTATCTCGGCGCGAAGGAAACGATGCGGCGCTTTGGCGACGTGCTCCTGGCCGGCGGACTGGCATTCTTCTACTGGTGCACCTTTGCCGCGCACCACGTGCCGCGCTTGCAGGTGATCGAGTCGCCAGTGACAGCGGGCGTCCTGCTGCTCGGTGCGGCCGGGGCGATCGTGGGGGTTTCGTTGCGTCGCGATTCGCGGGTGACGGCCACGATGGGGCTGCTGCTCGCGTCCTACTCGACGATCCTGCAACCGCTCGGCTGGCTCTCGGCGACATCGAACGTGGTCCTCGCGGTCGCCGGCACGTCCTTCCTGCTGCGGCCCGGCTGGGCGCTGCCGGGGATGGCCTCGATGGCGGGCACCTATATCGCTTTCTTCTGGTGGCAGATCGCGGGCGGCAGCGGCGGACGGCCGGACGATCCCTCGGCGCTGTGGTTTCTGCCGCCGGTGTGGGCGGTATTCGCGCTGCCAAGCGTGATCGGGGTGTCGCGGCACTTCGGCGGACTTTCGGAACGGGCGCGATCAATCTTTGCCTCGGTCAACAACATCGCGTTTTTCCTGCTCTTCTCTGCCCTGTGGATGGAGCAGCACCGGACTTGGGAAGGCTATTGGGTGGTGCCCGGTGTGTTCGGCGCGGTCCTGCTCGCCATGGGCGTGGCCGGTCGGTCGCGCGATGATGTCGCGGGCGGCGTGCACGTCGCGCAAGGTCTCGCTGCCTTGACCTTGGCGATGGCGATCAAGCTCGATGGCTTCCAACTCGCCCTCGGCTTCGCCATGCAAACGCTGGCCCTGTCGTTCGCCTTCCGTCGGTTCGCGGGAAAGAGCGAGCTGGCCTTTGCCCTGGTCGCTGGGCTGTCGACCCTGTTCGTGTCCTTGGGCCAAGCCGGTCCTTCTTCGGATATCCCGCTGTGGAGCCACGCGCTGGTCGCCGCGCTGCTGGTGGCGGCGGCGTTTCCCTTGCGAGACGGTTGTGATCGCTGGGTCGCGAAACGTGACCTAGCCCAAGCTGCCCGTGCGATCACCTCGATTGTCTTCATCGCCGGTGGTCTACTGACGATGCTGTTTTGCATGCATCATCTCGCCGCTCCTTGGCGCGCGCCGGCATGCGGCGTGGTGGCCTTGGGATGGTCGGCGTTCACCCTGCTGCGCGATCCGCAGCGGCGCTTGCTGGAAGCGGGTTGGGCGGCGCTGGTCTTCGGTATCGCCAGTCTGCCCATGCTGTATCCGGGAGACATCGATCTGCCGTGGTGGCCGCCGGTGATGGTGGCACTGCTGGGCTTGGCCGGGCACCGGCTGTGGCTGGATCGAGACCGTGCTCCCTTGCAGGCTGATATTGCGAAAGTGCCGGAGGTCTTTCTCTGGCTGACCGCCCTGACCGTCACCGTGGCGATCTCCAAGGAGGTCAAAACCCTGCCCTTCACTGAAACTTACGAACTGGTCGCCTTGGCCTCGGCCGCGGTCGGCATGGTGGCCGTGGGACGCTTCCTGATCATCTCGCCGGTGCTCCAAATCGCGGCGGTGCTTCTGCTGCCCTTGGCACTGCAGATTCAAACCCGGCTGACAGGTGACTCGGGAGTGCTGTTGTTCATCCCGGTGATCGCCGCGCTTGGCGTGATTCCCCTCGCGCGACCGACCGCCGTGGCGGTGATCCTGGCGCGATTTGCCGCCGGCTTCTCGTGGCTGATCGCCTGGAACAAGCTCGCTCCCGATGCGTGGGGCGAGGTGATGGCGGCCAGCGCGGTCGCGCTCGCCATCGTCTCGATGCGCCGTGGAAAGATCACGCTTCCGGAAAGCTGGGCCTTCCTCGCCACCGCCACCGCCGAGTTGCTCGCCCACACCTGCGTCCTCTACCGGTGGGTGCCGATGAACCCGGCTCCCTTTCCCTATGGCGCGATCACGGTCGCATCCTGCTTCGCGCTTCCCCTGCTCGCCTTGGCGGGAGATGCCTTTCACCGGTCGATCCGCCACGGGCTGCTGCTGGCGGCGTCAGCGCTGCTCGCGCTGTGGTCCAGCCAAGCCGTGATCTGGCACTTCGATTGGAAGCCGGTGGCGATCCTGTGGACCGTGCTCGGATTCGGCCTCGTCAGCGTCGGCCTGTGGCAAAAACTCTCGGCACTTCGTCACGCCGGGTTCGCGCTGCTCGCGGTCGCGCTGGTGAAGCTGTTCGCCGTGGATGTCTGGGACTTCGGCACCTTCATCCGCATCGCCGCCTTCCTCGCGCTGGGCGTGGCGCTGGTGGTGCTGGGCTTCTTCTACAACCGCTTCGCGGATGCGCTGAAGAAGCTCTTCGAGGCGGACGAGGCGTAGCGAACCAAGTCCGCACGATTGGCGTGCTGAACGGGGACTCGGAAGCACTCCGCTAATTCGGTATGCCTATATAGCGGAATTAGCGGAGTTCGGCATGTTTCAGAGCGGCCGTTACTTCGCCGGCTCCTTGTCGAGTTGGAAGGCGTCGTGGACGGCGCGGGCGGCGTCTTCGATGCTGGTCTCGTCGACGGTCACGGCGATCTTGATCTCGGAGGTGGAGATCATGCCGATGTTGATGCCAGCTTCGCCGAGGGCCTTGAACATGGTGGCGGCGACACCGGAGTGCGAGCGCATGCCGATGCCGACGGCGGAGAGTTTCGCGATGCCTGCCTCGGTCTCGATCTTCGCGTCCGGACTGATCTCGGCGAGCACCTGCTTCAGCGAGGCCTGGGCCTTGCCGAGGTCGTTCGAGTGCATGGTGAAGGAGTGCCGCGCGAAACCGTCGCTCGCGATGTTCGACACGATCATGTCGAGATTGATCTCCGCATCACCGAGCGCGCCGAGGATCTTGCCGGACATGCCGGGCTGGTCCGGGATATTGGTGATGGTGACGCGGGCTTGGGAGCGCTCGATCGAGACTCCGCGGATGACGACGTTTTCCATGGCAGGATGTTCTTCGAGCACCAACGTGCCCGGGTTGTCATTGAGAGAGGAACGGACTTCGAAGACGACGCCGTATTTCTTGGCGAACTCGACGGAGCGGGACTGCATCACCTTCGAACCGGACGAGGCCATTTCCA
Source organism: Luteolibacter sp. Y139 (assembly GCF_038066715.1). Classification (NCBI taxonomy): domain Bacteria; kingdom Pseudomonadati; phylum Verrucomicrobiota; class Verrucomicrobiia; order Verrucomicrobiales; family Verrucomicrobiaceae; genus Neoluteolibacter; species Neoluteolibacter soli. The sequence continues at coordinate 52,013 of NZ_JBBUKT010000012.1, forward strand.
GCATCTCGTCGTAGGAGATTTCCGGCAGCTTGCGGGCGTTTTTGACGATGCGCGGGTCGCAGGTGTAGACGCCATCGACGTCGGTGAGGATCTGGCAGACGTCCGCCTTCAGGGCGGCGGCAACGGCGATGGCGGTGAGGTCGGAACCGCCGCGGCCGAGGGTGTGGATCTTGCCCTCCGGGGTGATGCCCTGGAAACCGGCGACGACGAGGGTATTCCCGGCATCCAGCTCGCGCTTCATGTAGGACGGGTCGATGTCCTCGATGCGGCCGCGGGTGTGGGAGCCCTTCGTGTAGATGCCCGCCTGGCGGCCGGTCACGGAGACGGCGTCGAGGCCGGCTTCGTGGAGGGCCATCGAGACGAGAGCGATCGACTGCTGCTCACCGGTGGCCAGCAGGACGTCCAATTCACGCTCGGCCGGAGTTTCGGAGAATTCCTTGGCCATCTTGATGAGGCCATCGGTAATGCCAGACATGGCCGAAACCACGGCGACGACCTGATTTCCGGCGTCGTGGGTGCGTTTGACGCGCGCGGCGACGTTACGCATGCGGTCGATGGAGCCGACGGAAGTACCGCCGTATTTTTGCACGATAAGGGCCATGGCCGGGGAAACGGGGCCGGGAGTGAAGGAAAGCGCGGCACCCTTGGCAAGCGTCCGGTGGGGCAGCGGCGGAAGGGGTGGCAAACAGGCACCGGAGCGGACCGGCATCCGCCTGTCCGCTCCGGAACCGTGTGTTAGCGCCTCCCACTTCCCCGGCAAAGTCGGGGAAGTGAAAGTCACCGGATCACGGCGGGTCATGAGCACGCGTCCGACAACATATGGCATCCATAACCGGCACGCGTGGCTCAATGCTTTAGCGACCAACGACATTATTTACCGACCAACGGCTGTCGTTCTCGTAGATTCACGACATGCGTGCGTGGATCTTTTGACAATCTTCCCGCGGTTCCACATTGCTGTTAGAGCAATGGGAGAGGAGGGAGAGATAAGAGAGGGAACCCTGAGCGGCGAGGATTGGAAGTCGCTCGCCGGATGGCTTCTGCATGAAAACGCGGACGAGGGGGTGACCCGCGCGCTGGGACTGCTCGGCAGCCGCCACGTAGCGGACCGGGCCTGGGTGATCCGCTACGACGACGCATTCACCCTCTTCTGGAACACCCACGAGTGGGTCGCACCGGGCATCTCGCCGCAGCTTGGAGAGGTGCAGGGCATCCCGGTCGATGCCGGCCTGTGGATTCACGAGGGGCTGCACCGCGACGGCCGGGTGGAGATCCGTGATGTGGCGAACATGCCGCGGCGTGCCCGCGGGTTCCAATTGGAACTCCAGCGGCAGGGTGTCCGCTCGCTGCTCGCGCTGCCGGTATTCCGCGCAGGCAAGATCGCTTTCCAAATCGGCTATGATGCCGTGCGCGAGAAGCGCGTGTGGGAGGAGGAGGAAATCCTGGAATGCGCGGAAGTCGCCAATCTGATCGCTCGCTCGCTGTGGATCCGGGGAAACGGGGACGGTGCTTCCTTCCCCTCCGCCGATCCCGAGAGCCGCCTGATCCACGTCCGCAGCGGGGCGGGCTCGGTGGCACTACCGCTTTCCGAGATCCTGTGGATCGAGGCTTCGGGCGACTACACGGTGGTCCACTCGAAGGGCCGCCAGCGCCAGACCGAGCGGCGCAGCGTGAGGGATTGGGAGGGGATCCTGCCGAAGGAGGAATTCCAGCGGATCCACCGCGGAGCGATCGTCCGGGTCTCAGCGATCCAGCGACTCGACCGGAGCGGCGGGAAATGGCGGCTGACCCTGGCGCCGGACGGGCCGGTGCTGCCGGTCGGGAGAGCTTATCATGGGCCGCTGCGGCTGCGGCTCGGGTTTTGATAGGGGCGGCGGCGGGCTGTACCATCGTACACTTGACCGGCCTTGGTGCTCCTTGGCTTATGTTAGGGATGGCAAAACCCATTCCCTGCCTGGCCGGGGCCCTATTGCTATCTTCGCTTCCCGCGTTTTCCCAAGAAGACGGGACGGAGGCTCTCAGAAAAGAGATCCAGGCGATGCGGCAGGAATACGAAACCCGCATCGAGAAGCTGGAGTCGCGGATCGCCGAGCTGGAGGAAGCGCCTGCACCGAAAAAGGCCGCGCATGCCTCCGGATCCCATCGCGCCGCAGCAGAGCAGCCTGTCACTCCCGCTGCCACCGAAGACGAGGCTCCGGCCGTGGCCGATGAAGCGCGCGAGTGGCGGAAGCGTGCCGACGAGCAATTCAAGAAAGACACCGAGACGCGAGACATCGCCCAGCACCCGGACGCGGAGAAGGCACTCGACGCCCGCATCGAGCAGGTGCTGGAAGGCTATCTGGATATCACCGGCTACTTTCGCGCGGGCTATGGCCGCTCGGACGCGGGTGGCCCGCAGCGGGCCTTCGGGATTCCGGGCGTGGCGAAGTATCGCTTGGGCAATGAGGCCGAGAACTACGGCGAGCTCGCCTTTGCCAAGACCTTCTTCCCGGCGGGGATGTTCTCGTCGAAGGACGGTATGAACGATGGGCCGGTGGCGCGCATGAACCTGCGGCTGGCCTTCTACAATCCCTACGACAACTACGGCTCGTCCGCCGACACGGACTTCTCGGTGCCGGAGGCGTGGGCCTCGATCGCCAATGTCATCCCGGGGATGCCGGAAGCGAAGTTCTGGGCGGGCAGCCGCTTCTACCGGCGGCATGACATCCACATCAACGACTTCTATTTCTGGGACATGAGTGGAGGCGGCGCGGGCATCGAGGATGTGCCGCTCGGTGCCGGAAAGTTCGCCTTCGCGTGGATCGGCGATGGGGCGGAGAGCGCGATCTACAATGACATCGCGACGCCGGACCCGCTGAATATCGCGGGCTTCAGCAAGAGCAGCTTCGATTTCCGCTGGTACGACTGGCCGTTTTTCGGAGGAAAGGGCGAGCTGGGGTTTGCCTATTCGAGATCGGAGTCGGGGGTCGATTCGAACGGGGTCCAGGCCGAGGATTCGGATGGGTTTTCGCTCAGCCTGGTCCGCACTCGCGAGGGCTTTTGGGATGAGAAGAGCCTGCACAAGACCTCGCTGCAATTCGGGACGGGGCCCGCGAAAACGTTCAGCACGGGCTTCGAGAACTTCAGTGGACCGGCCGGCACCTTCATTCGCCCGGACCCCGACGAGTCGTGGCGCGCCCGGGTGACCGACCAGTGGGTGATCAAGCCGATGGACCACTTCTCGATCGGCAGTTCGCTGGTGTATCAATACACGGAATTCGGCGACAACGCACCGTACCAGCACTGGGCTTCGGCGGGCGTGAGGCCGATCTGGCATTTCAATGACACCTTCAGCCTCGCGCTGGAGCCGGGGGTCGATTGGGTGTCCGGCACGGCCGGTGGTCACGAGGGCATGCTCGGAAAGATCACGCTGGCGCCGCAGGTTTCGCTGGGGGGCGACTTCTTCAGCCGGCCGGTGCTGCGCGCCTTTGTCACCTACGCGATGTGGGCAAATGGCCTGAAAGGCGGCGTGGGCGGCACCGACTACGCCAGCGATGACCAGGGCTGGAGCTGGGGCGTGCAGATGGAAACATGGTGGTGACTGTGGGCATGGACAGGTCCCTCCGGGGCGGCTACCGTCCGCGCGGATGACGCTCGACGAGCTCGGATGGGATGAAAACTTCGCCGCTGCCTTCGCCCCCTACCGGGCGAAAGGGTGGTTTCCCGCGCGCTTGATTCGCGAGACGACGATCAATTACTCGGCCTTCGTTGCGGAAGACCCGGAGGATGTGGAGGAGATCGACTGCGTTCTTTCCGGCAAGGTCTGGCACGATGCGGAGAGCGACGCGGATTTGCCGGCTGTGGGCGATTGGGTCGCTGTGGAGCTTGGCGGGGAGAACGAGGATCATGTGATCCGCGCGCATTTGCCGCGCCGCTCGTGCTTTTCGCGGAAGATGCCGGGCAAGAGCGTGGAGGAGCAGGTCATTGGCGCAAATGTCGATGTGGTGGCCGTGGTGACTGACTCCGGTGCGGATCACAATCCGCGGCGGATGGAGCGCTACTTCGCACTGATCGGTCGCAGCGGCGCGAAGGCCGTGGTGCTGGTCAACAAATCCGACCTCTGTCCCGCGGAGCACAATGAAGCCTGCGCTGCCGAACTGCGAGCGCTGGCTCCGGATGCCGACATCCACATCACGAGTGCGCTGACTGGCCAAGGCCTGGAAGTGCTTCAGTCCTATCTGAAGGACGGAATTACGATGTGCGTCGTAGGTTCATCCGGCGTTGGCAAGTCAACGCTGGTCAATCAGCTCTACGGCGAGGAATGGCAGTGGACCAGCGAGGTCAATGAGGTGACCGGCAAGGGCCGCCACACCACCACCTCGCGCGAACTCGTACCGCTGCCGGAGGGCGGCATGCTCATCGACAATCCCGGGATGCGGGAGATCCAGATGTGGACCGATGAGAAGACCTTGCGCGATAGCTTCGCCGACGTCGAGGCGATGGGACACGAGTGCCGCTTCGCCGACTGCAAGCATGGCAATGACAAGGGCTGCGCGATCCGCGCGGCGGTCGAGGCAGGCACGCTGGATCTGCATCGCTTGGAGAGCTTTCTGAATTTGGAAGACGAGATCGAGAAGCTCCGTCGTCAGATCAAGAAGCGGCAGATGACGGTCGAGCGCTGGGCCAAGCGCAGTCACCGGGTGAAGGCCCGCAATTTGGAAGACCGCATCCAGCTTGAGAAGGACGAGCGTGGGGAGTGGGAACGGTGAGTCTCTCTCTTATTTATCTCACCTCATGGACCCGAAAAAACGCTACTATGAGGATTCGAGTGTAGCATTCTGGGCCGTCGGGATTCTTCTCTGTGTATGGTCGGCATGGGCCAGCGGATACACGGCGTTGTGGGGTGGCAAGGCGGCCGGACTATCGCAAGATTCGTGGAATTGGCAGGACATTCCATTCCATATCTATGGATGGATCGGGGGCTTCATCGTCAGCCTCGGACTCCTTATTGCCATTCGTAAGACGACTCCCAGGTTTATCGCGGTTCTACTGGTCCCGCTGCTCGCCTTTGGCGTCGGCCTGGCCGGCCAGGCGATCGAGAACCACTAGAAAAATCGAATTCAGCCATGGGCAAGCAACCGGCACCCGAGTCCATCGACGCTTATCTGGCCTCGCTGTCGCCTGAGGTTCGCGAGGTCCTTGAGACGGTGCGACGCATCGTGAAGGAAGAGATTCCAGAAGCGACGGAGACCATCGGCTACCAAATGCCTGCGTTCAAGGTGGAGCGGATCTTCTTCTACTTTGCAGCGTTCAAGAAGCATCTGGGCATTTTCCCGCCGGTGAAGGGTGATGATGCCTTGCTCAGGGAGCTCGCGCCTTATTTGGGGCCGAAGAACAACCTGAAGTTCTCCTTCGACCAGCCCGTCCCCTACGAGTTGATCCGGCGGGCGGTGAGGACGCTGGCGAAACAATACGCGAGGCGTTGATGCGCTTGCCAAGTCGCGGGTTTTTCCCTGACCCTAGGCGCTCACCTGAACAGCTCTCCCGACATCCACTCGTTCTTCGACGACGCGCACTGGCGCGAGCGCTTCGATGAAGAATGCCTGCAAGCCGGCCAGCGCCTGCGGCCGAAGGTCCGCGAGCTCTCCGGAAGCTGGCCGGGGGATGACAACTTTCTCCTCGAAGCCGATGTGGCCGGGGAGAAGTGCGAGGTGACACTGTGGTCGAGCGGCGATGGCTGGGACTTCGAAAGCACGTGCTCCTGCGAGATGCGCAGTTTCTGCCCGCATGCCGCGGCGCTGCTCGATGAGGCGGGCAAGCCGAAGAATGTCTCACGGGTGCTCGATGGCCGGCCTGTCCGCAGCAGCCATTCCGCGCTGCCCTCAGCTATTGGCAATCAGGTCGACCCTGCGGATCTGCCGCATCTGGAAATCACACCGACGTTTCAGCTCAACGTCATTCGTGAAGAGACCAAGGCCAAGATCGTGGGCCTGCTTCTCCAGGCGCTGAAGATCCCGGACAATGGGGATTGGGTCGTGGCGCGGCCGGTGGCGATCTACGGTGAGCATCGTATTTCGCTCGGGGGAATTCCCGGGCCGCGTGAGCATCGCATCGACACGCCCCAAGGACCGCTGGTGATTCGCCGCGACATCGCGGCGGAGATGAATGCGATCCTCTCGCTCCAGCAGGCCGGCCTCGCCAGCCTGGCCGGGCATTCGCAGTTCCGCTTCCTGCTTGGTCTCGCGGGCAAGGGGAAGTCGGCCGGGGTCAACGAGTCCGGCTTGTGGTTCCCGAATCCCAGCCATGGGGCGCTTGCGGAGTTCTGGCCGTGGCTGCGCGCCACCGGCGGTCCCATTCTCGAAAGCAGCGGCTGGACCGTCAGCTTCGATGATGAGGTGGGGCACGAGATCATCGATCTCGATCCGGACAACTTCGTCTATCAACTGGAAGACGATGGCACCGGTTGGTTCCACCTTTCGGTCGGCTTCGATGTCGCGGGCAAGCGGCTGGATCTGCTGCCGATCCTCGCGCAGTTGTTAGAGCGTGGTGCGATGGAGACGACGCTGGAGTTTCCCGCGGATGGTCATTTCCTTCATCACCTTGAGGACGGGCGTGCGCTGCGCCTGCCCGCGGCGCGCATTCGCCGGATCTTGAAACAATTCGCGGCGCTGATCGATCCGCGGCGCTTCAAAGGCTCGAAGCTGAAGCTTCACCCGCTGGATGCCGCGGCGATCGCGACTTCGGACGAGCTTGGCATTCAGGCTCCCGAGCGGCTCGCCGAACTCGCGAGCAAGCTCACCAATTTCTCCGGCATCGAGAAGACGGCCCAGCCTGACGGCATCAAGGCGGAGCTGCGCGAGTACCAGATGGCGGGCTTCCGCTGGATGCAGTTCCTCGCGCGCCATGAACTGCACGGCATCCTGGCGGATGACATGGGCCTCGGCAAAACGCTGCAGACCATCACCCATATTTTTGCGGAGAAAGAGAGCGGACGTTCACAGGGCAAGCCGACGCTCGTGATCGCGCCGACCAGCGTGGTGCCGAACTGGCGTGCGGAGGTTACGAAGTTCGCGCCGTCCTTGCGCATCCTGATGTTGGACGGGCCGCAGCGGAAAAAATACTTCCGCTCGATCCCCTACGCCGACCTCGTGCTAACCTCGTATGCGCTCATCCAGCGCGATATCGAGGCATTGAAGGGTTACACCTTCCACCTCGCTGTGCTCGATGAAGCACAGTATGTGAAGAACCCGACGTCAAAGATGGCACAAGCAGTCTGCCAGCTCGATGCTCGTCACCGTCTCTGTCTCTCTGGCACACCGGTCGAGAACCACCTCGGCGAGCTGTGGAGCTTGATGAAGTTCCTCATGCCCGGCTTTCTCGGTGGGCAGGAGGATTTCAACCGGCGCTTTCGCAATCCGATCGAAAAGGATGGCGACGAAGATCGCCGTCTCGCGCTCAAGACCCGCGTCGCGCCGCTCATCCTGCGCCGCAACAAGACCGAAGTCGCCAAGGAGTTGCCGCCGAAGACGATCCTGATCCATCCGGTCGAGCTGAATACCGGGCAGAAGGATCTCTACGAGACGGTGCGTGCCACGATGGACAAGCGCGTGCGGCAATCGATCGCGATCAAGGGCCTCGAAGGCTCGCGCATGGTGTTCCTCGAAGCGCTGCTCAAGCTCCGCCAAATCTGCTGCGAGCCGAAGCTGCTGAAGTTCGAAGGCGAATCGAAGCTGGAAGCCGACTCCGCCGGATCCGCCAAACTCGACTACCTCGCCGAGTTGCTTGAGACATTGATCGAGGAAGGCCGCCGTATCCTGATTTTCTCGCAGTTCACTTCGATGCTCGAACTCATCGAGCAGCTTCTCCAACTACGAAAGACGCCGTACTTGAAGCTCACCGGCGAGTCGAAGAATCGCGGCGAGCTGGTGGAGAAGTTCCAGACCGGCAACTACCCGGTCTTCCTGATCTCCCTCAAGGCCGGCGGCACCGGCCTCAACCTCACCGCCGCCGACACCGTCATCCACTACGACCCGTGGTGGAACCCCGCCGCCGAGGCCCAGGCGACCGACCGCGCGTATCGCATCGGTCAGACCCAGCCGGTCTTCGTCCACAAGCTCATCTGCCAAGGGACCGTCGAGGAACGCATCCACCAGCTCCAGGCGAAGAAAAGCCAGCTCGCCGACAGCCTCCTCTCCGACGCCGCCCGGGCCGCGGCACCAGATGAAGGGACTTTGGCCGCGCTGCTTGCGCCGCTGGGATAGGAATCAAGACAAGCTTTCATGTCCCTCAGCAGAGGCAACTAGCGCAATTCTCAATCAAGATTGAAGAAAACTGTCTTGACGCCATCAAGACTACCGTTAGTCTCCGGCGAAATATGGACACCTCAGGGAAAGCACTGCTGGAACATTGGACTTGGGCAGCTTCCAAAGGCTTAATGAATAGCGCTACAGCAGCCAGTCTCAAATCGGCCTCTGCCAAGGTCATTGGCATTCTTGACGATTGGGAGACATCCGATGTGAGGAAAATTGACACCGAAGACCTTATACTAAGATTCCAAAATCTCCATGCTCGGGATTTTACGCCATCTAGTCTTGAGACCTATGCCTCGCGATTCAGGAAGGCAGTCCAACTTTTCAACGACTACGTTTCTAATCCCGCAGGATGGCGGGTTTCTGGAAGGCCTAAGAAAGCTAAGGCCAAAGAGGAGATCCGTAAAAATGGCGGCACGAGCGGCACCGACCTACCGCAATCTTCTCCTCCAGGTAATGGAGTCGACGACAAACCTCTACATGGGGAAACTCACCTGATAAGCTATCCATTTCCTCTACGTCGAGGTTTGACCGTAAAACTTTCTCTTCCTGAAGATCTTACGTCGATCGAGGCGAAGCGACTGGGCGCTTTTTTGATGACTCTTTCTAGCGAGTTCATCGTCGAAGGCGATTGAGCCAAAAAACTACATTGACGAATCATGGCCCAAGGCCGCTACACCATTGAACTTCTCGATCCCGCCAAGCACCGGCGGGAAGAGTTCGACTGTGGCGTCCCGGTTCTGAGCGATTATCTGAAACGGCGGGCGAATCAGGAGATGAAAGCATTCGCGGCGGCATGCTATGTAATCGTGCCTGACGACGATCCCGGACGGATCGCTGGATACTACACCTTGTCGGCGACAACGATCGAATTGACGCGTCTTCCCGACACTTTGCGCAAGAAGCTTCCGAGGTATGATTCCTTGGGAGCCATTTTGGTGGGACGACTTGCCCGCGACTTGGCATTCGCCGCGGAGCGGATTGGCGAGAAGCTGCTCCTTAGTGCGCTACTCCGATCGTATCGCGAATCGCAGCAGATCGGAGCGGTGGCAGTCGTCGTGGATGCCAAGGACGATCCAGCGGCAGGCTTCTATCAGCGTTTCGGCTTCCTCCCCTTGGAAGGTTCCCGCTTTTACCTTCCCATGAAGGAGGTTCCGAAATGGAACCCTTCGACAGGCGGAGATTGATATCAAGCCTCCCTTACCGTTTGACGATAATCTTCGAATGCTTCTTTTACTGCTTTCGGAACCTTGCGTGCCGGCCCCAGTAGCCCCTCGACGAAACGTCGGGAGTCTTCAGCATTCAGGCGAATCCGGTCATGTCGTTCCAAGGCCCTCTCTGCCGCATCTCGGGCGTGGGCAACGACAAAAGACGCCACGGATTGTCCAGACAAGGCGGCTGCCCGCTCAATCGTGCGTTTGTCGTCCGGGCTGACGCGGGCAACAAGACGTTCTGCTTTGGGGGTCTTGGGAGTTGCTCCGGACACGGCGACATTGTGTGCCATTTTGTACTACATTTCAAGAAGCTTTGTCCCAGGGGCCAGTCCTCGTGTAATCGAAACTGCTTGGCTGAACCCAAGTGATGCGCTAGCATCTGATGCATGAGAACCACGCTGGATATCGAAGACGACATCCTCCAAGCAGCCAAGGAACTGGCTGCCAAGGAGAAGTCGACGGCTGGCGAGGTGATCTCGCGGTTGGCCCGGAAAGGATTGCTTTCTCCAGTGAGCCAAATCTCGGTTCAGCAGATGGAGGTTCGCAATGGCGTGCCGGTCTTCCCGGCGAGGCTGGACGAGGTGGTGACGCTCGATCATGTGGAGCGCTTGATGGATGAGGAGGGCATCTGATGCGTGCCCTGCTGGATGTCAACGTGCTGATCGCGCTACTCGATGGCTCTCACGCGTTTCACGCCAAGGCACATGGGTGGTGGGCTGCACAGTCGGCCAATGGTTGGGCAAGCTGTCCGCTTACCGAAAATGCGGTGGTGCGCATCATGTGCCATCCCTCTTACTCCGCAGCCCGTCGCTTCACCGCGGGGGAGATCATTGCGGCTCTCAGTGCTTTTGCCTCGGGAACGAACCATTGCTTCTGGCACGATGATCTCAGTTTCCGCGACTCTTCTCTTTTTGATCCGACGAGGATCCACGGCCCGAAACAATTGACCGACCTCTACCTGCTCGCTCTCGCCGTGGCAAACGGCGGTTGTCTGGCTACCTTCGATCAAGCCATTCCCCTTTCGGTGGTGAAGGGAGCCGGACCAGCGCATTTGATCGTCCTCTAACCGACGCGATGGATCAGCAGTTGTCATTTCCCGGCTTGGAAGCCTCTTCTTCCCGAAAGCATATCGTGTACGCCGCCTTCCTTCCGGATGATCGCGGCATTCGGTCGATATCCGACCACAGGGGACAGCTCTCGCAAGCGCACGGTCGTCTGGGAAAGCTTGTCCCACTGGAGCAGCTCCACATGAGCTTGGTCTTCGTCGGAGAATTCCATGACCATGTTCCGGCGAGCGTGATCAAGATGGCCTCGGATGGATGCGAAGCTGCGGCTAACGTACTACCCTTTCCCATCTTGCTCGATGGCATGGTAAGCTGGAGCCATCTGGTGATGACGGCCATCGAGAGCCCGGAATTGATCGAGTTCCAAGCGTCGTTGCTGAAATCAATCAGGAATCAAGGCCTTCGCTGCGATGGAAATCCTAAGTTCAGTCCCCATCTTACCTTGATCCGGGACTCAAGGAAGATCCCGCCTCAGCAAATTGAGCCAATCACGTGGACTGCCTCGGAAATCGTTTTGATCGATAGCACGGAGGGCAAACACATTCATCTCGGCCGGTGGCCTTTGTCAGGCGCTCCCTAGTCCATCGTGACGGCAACGAAGCTCGACGCTTCGCTTGGCGGGTCCCTAGTTTTCCTGCCGATGAACACGCGACCCTTCGGGCACTCAAGACGGCAAGTTTCTGAGATTGGCTTGGGCTGCTGGCAGCTGGGCGGGGCGGATTGGGGCGATCTCGATGATGCCCGGGCCTTTGAGATCCTGAACGCTGCGGCAGATGCGGGTGTGACTTTCCTCGATACGGCCGATGTCTATGGCCGTGGACGCAGTGAGACGCTGATCGGACGCTTTCTGAAAGAGCGGGGCGGTGAGTTTTTCGTGGCTACGAAGCTTGGGCGGATGCCCGACTTGTATCCTGATGGCTACAGCGAGGCTGGTGTGCGCGCGGCGACCGAGGCTTCGTTGAAGCGGCTGGATGTGGAGGCGCTCGATCTCACGCAGCTTCACTGCGTGCCGCCCGCGCTGCTGGAACGTGGCGAGATTTTCGAATGGCTGCGCAAGCTGCGCGATGAAGGCAAGATCAGGGAGTTCGGGGCGAGTGTGGAGTCGATGGATGAGGCGCGAACTTGCCTCGCCCAAGAGGGCCTTTGCTCGCTTCAGATCATTTTCAATGTCTTCCGCCAGAGTCCTGCGGAGATCTTCGACGAGTGCCTTGCGAAGCAGGTCGGCGTGATCGTGCGGCTGCCGCTTGCCAGTGGCTTGCTCGCCGGGAAGATGACGAAGGATCAGGCTTTCGCCGCCAGCGATCACCGGAACTACAACCGCGATGGGCAGGCTTTCAACGTGGGCGAGACCTTCTCCGGCCTGCCTTTCGAGAAGGGCGTGGAGCTCGCGGATGCGCTTCGACCGTTCGTGCCGGCCGGCATGACGATGGCCGATTTTGCACAGCGCTGGATCCTCGATCACGAAGCGGTATCCACCGTGATCACCGGAGCTTCCCGGCCGGATCAGGCACGGGCCAATGGGGCGGTGTCATCGCTCGCTCCCTTGCCGCCGGAACTTCACAAGCAGTTGGCGGCGTTTTACCGGAGCGAGGTCGCTCCTCATGTGCGAGGCCCGGTCTAGCCTCGATGAAGAGTCATCTGGATACCGATATAAGCCAAAAAAGCGGCTTTTCATGAAGGCGCCTCTCGACTCGGGCGAGCGTGGTGCGTAGGGCTGGGACGTGTCTGCTTCCCTGTCCATCGCCATCCTCGGCTGCGGTTCCCGTGGCCGGACTTATGCGAAAATCGCTGCGTCATTCGGTGGCCGTTATCGTCTTGCCGCAGCGGTGGATCCGGTGGCGGTGAGGCGCGAGGCAGTAGCTGCGTTGGCGGCGGAGGGAGAGGTGAAGATGTTCGATTCGGCGGAGTCGCTTTTCACGGCGGGGAAGCTGGCGGATGTGCTGATCATCGCGACGCAGGACTCGCAGCATTTCGGTCATGCGATGGCGGCGTTGGAAGTGGGATATGATGTTCTGTTAGAGAAGCCCGCGGCGGAGTCGTTGGAACGTTGTGAGGCGATCGATCGACGCGCGCGCGAGCTGGGGCGGCGGGTGGCACTGTGCTTCGTGCTGCGTTACACGCCGTTCTATTCGACGGCGAAGGCGGTGATCGAAAGCGGCCGGCTCGGGCGGGTGATTTCGATGCGCACGCATGAGGGCGTGGAGCCATTCCACCAGGCGCATTCTTTCGTGCGGGGCCACTGGAGAAGTTCGCGCGGCTCGACGCCGATGATCGTGGCGAAGTGTTCGCACGATGCGGATCTGCTGTGCTGGCTTGGGGACTCACCGGCGGCGTCCCTTTCTTCCTATGGACATCGTGCTTGGTTCCGCGAGGAGAATGCGCCTGCCGGGGCACCCGCGCGCTGCACGGATGGTTGTCCGGTGGCGAAGGATTGCCTCTACGATGCGCATCGCTACCTCACTGACAAGCGCCGCTGGCTGGGCATGGTGATGGACGGTGCGGATGAGGCCGATGATGAGACGATTCTCGATTTCCTGCGCACCTCGCCGTGGGGCCGCTGCGCGTATCGATGTGACAATGATGTGGTGGATCACCAGGTGCTCGCGTGCGTGCTGGAGAATGGCATCACGGCGACCCACACCATGACCGCCTTTGACTATGGTCGTGCGATCGAGATTTATGGCACGAAGGCATCGTTGAAGGGTGGCCTGCCTTATCACGAAGCGGGAGCGCCGGAGCTGTGGCTGCGGCATCACGACGATGGCCGGATCGAGCCGGTGGAAATCGTGAAGAACGCCGACGAAGGCTATGCCGGTCACGGAGGCGGTGACTATGGGATCGTGGATTCGCTCGACCGCCTGTTCCAAGGCTCTCATGCGCTGCCGCCGGGCCTGGATGGCTTGGCTGGTCATCGCCTTGCATTCCAAGCGGAAGCTTCCCGTGTGCACCGGGGCGTGCCGATGGCTTAAAGGCAAAGACGCTTTTCCCGCGCGGCATGCATGGGTGGCATGGACGAATCTCATCCCGCAGCCGCCACGTGCCCCTTGCGAGGCGAAGATCGGGGTTTAGCGTTGGCTCCATGATCGCGCCGCCTGCCTGCATTCGCCTGACCTATCCTGCCACGGATTACCCGGTGCTGGAGATCGATCACCCGTCCTGCCGGGCGCGGGTGGCGCTGCATGGGGCGCACGTGATGGAGTGGCAGCCTGCAGGCCACGCGCCGGTGCTGTATTGCAGCCCGGAGACCGTCTTGCGCGAAGGCAAGGCGATCCGCGGTGGCATCCCGATCTGCTGGCCGTGGTTCAATGCGCACCCGACCGATCCATCGAAGCCTGCGCATGGCATCGCACGCACGCGGTTCTGGGAATTGACCGACAGTCAGGATGGCGGCGAGTCGGTGGAGCTGCGCTTCGAGCTGAGGTCGGATGAAAAGGCGCGGGCGATCTGGGACCAAGAGTTCCACGCCATCGTCGAAATCCGGCTGGGGGCGGAGCTGCAGGTGTCGCTGATCTCGCACAATACCGGCAGCACCGCCTTTCGCGAGACAGGAGCGCTGCACACCTACCTGGCAGTGGATGACATCGCCAACGTGAAGGTCGCCGGGTTGGAAGGCCTGGCATTCGTCGAAACCGCCGGCGGAAAGCGAGAGAACGGCATGCAGGAGGGTGAAGTCCGGATCGAAGGCGAAGTCGACCGAATCTACGCTTCCACCTCCACAGCCACCCTGCGCAATGGCGCGCGGACGATCCGCGTCCACAAGCACGGCAGCGCGTCCACCATCGTCTGGAATCCCGGTCCGGAGAAGGCAGCAAAGCTTGGTGACATGCCAGCGGAGGATTTCCGACGCTTCGTGTGCGTCGAGACGGCGAATGCGCCCGGTGCGGAAATCACCGTGGCTCCGGGTGAGCGTCATGTGTTGCGGACGCGAATCGCGCTCGGTTGAGGCGATTCACTTCTCCACCACCAGCGCTTCGCGAACCAGCTTCGCCGCGTCGGCAATGACGGCGTCGCGTTGCTCGGGTGTCGCCGTAGCGGACTCGTAGAAGACTACGATGAGGAACGGTTTGCGATCGGCCGTCCAAACGACCGCGACGTCATTCGCGGCGCCGTTCTCGCCGGTGCCGGTTTTGTCGCCGACTTTCCAGGCGGGGTCCATCGCGGCGCGGATGCGCTTGTCGCCGGTGTGATTGGCGACTAGCCAGCCGATGAGCTTTCCCTTCGACGGGTCCCTGAGGGGCTTGCCGAAGAGCAGTTTCTCCATGGTCGCGATCATTGTGTCCGGGGTACTGGTATCGCGTTCATCGCCGCTGACGTTTGAGTTGAGCTCCGGTTCATTGCGATCGAGTCGCGTGGTCGTGTCGCCGATCGAGCGGAGATAGCGTGTGAGGCCCTCCGGGCCGCCGACGGTGCCGAGGAGGAGATTGGCAGCGGTATTGTCGCTCCACGTCATGGACGCCTCGCACAAGTCCGCGACGGTCATGGAGCCCGCCTTGAGGTTCTCCTCCTTGCCGGTCACCGGAGTCCACGGGATGAGGTCCTTTTTTCCGTAGGAGATCTTGCGGTCCCATTGCTCGTCACCGGCATCGACCCGTGCCGCGACGGCGGCGGCGAGGAGGAACTTGAAGGTGCTGCACATGGCGAAGCGCTCACCGCCGCGGTGGGAAAAGCTGATCCTGTCCCCGAGGTTCAGCGCAGCCACGCCGAGCCGGCCCTGGTGGCGGGACTCCAGCTTCGCCATGCCTTCCGTGAACGCCTTTTCGCGGGCAGATGCATCATCCGCCACGGCAGATGCGATCCCACTGAAAAGCACGAGCGTGATGGTGGATAGAGTCCGGAGCGTGGCGGTCATTTCCTTCCCCTAGGCCGGATTCCGCACGCCAACAAGGGGAAGCTGCCGCGGCTGCTTGCCATCGACGCCGGGATCGGACAGGCATTCCGGGTGCTCCGCTCCCTCCATGTCCGCGGCTATCGCTCGCTCCGGGATTTCCGGGTGAAGTTCGGGCGGATCACCGTGATCACCGGCGAGAACGGCGTGGGGAAATCCAATCTCTATCGCTCGCTCGCGCTGCTCCAGCGGATGGCCGAGGGGCGCTTCGCCGAGGCGGTCGAGGCCGAGGGCGGCATGCCGGGCCTGATGTGGGCGGGCACGCGGAGAAAGAAAGATGAACCGCGGCGGGTCGGCTGGGAGATCGAGGACGACCATTTCGTCTTCACCCATGAGTGCGGCCTGATCCCGACGACGCCGGGCGATCCCACGATGTTCCGCACCGACCCCGACATCAAAACGGAGGTCATCCGGCTCGGTGGCAAGCAAGGCCGGCCGATGGCGAAGCGAGCAGCGACCTCGATCAGCCTGCGCGGCGAAGATGGGAAAATGGGGACCATTCCCCTGCCCTTTCACTTGCCCGAGTCGATGCTCAACGAAGTGCGCGACGGGCTGCGCTACCCTGCTCTGACGGCGGTGCGGGAGACGCTGTTGAGCTGGCGCTTCTACCACCACTTCCGCGTCGATCCGGAGTCGCCATTGCGCCGACCGCGGGTTGGATTCTGGTCGCCGATCCTGGCGAGCGATGGCGCGAATCTGGCGGCGAACTTGCAAAGCATCGCCGAATCCGGGCGGGAGGATTTGCTGGATGAAGCGGTGGGAAAGGCGTTTCCGGGGAGCCAATGGCGGGCGGTAGATGACCAGCACCGCTTCCAACTCCAGCTCTCCCGTGGTGAACTCGGACGGTGGCTGGATGCGAGCGAGCTGTCCGATGGCACGCTGCGCTTCTTCTGCTTGTGCGCCGCATTGCTGACACCGAAGCCGCCGCCGCTGCTGGTTTTCAATGAACCCGAGAGCAGCCTGCACACCTCATTGCTGGAACCACTGGCGGACTTAATGGCGAAGGTGCCGAAGGAGACCCAGCTCATCGTAGTGACCCACGCGCGGGAGCTGGCGGAGCAGATCCGCGAGCGAGCCGAGGCGAAATGGATCAAGCTGGTCTCTTTCCAAGGAGAAACCCGGCTGGAAGGTGACGAAGGGACCGGGAGGACCTGGACCTTCGACGAGGAATAGCCCTCGCTGAAACGTCGCGCCGCGGCGCTGGCATTCGTCCAAATCCTTGGGTATGTTGGCATTGCTGTGAAACAACCCTTCCGCCTTGCCGTGCTTGCGCTGGCGTTGCTGACGCCAGCCCGGGGACTGGTCATCCGCAACTACAACGCCGCCCTGCACAATCGCTTCTCTTCCGGCTTTCCCGGTAATCCGGTGATGAATGCCGGCTTCCTTCATGGTGCCGCGAAGTTCACCGGCGTGGGATGGTGGTACATCAGTGGCAATCCGAGCGCGAGCGACGTCCAGTTCACGCTCGTTTCACCCCGTCACGTCCTGTGCGTGCGACACCATGCAGGCAACTTCAGCGGTGGGAACCAGCTGGTGAGATTCCTCGGCTCGGACAACCAAGTCTACACCCGGACCATTCAGCCCTTCACGAACATCGTGGATGGTACTGATAGCGTGGACCTGGCCATCGTTTCGCTGTCGTCGCCCTTGCCCGCAACCGTCAAGCGGATGCGCTACCGGAACAACCGGACCGAAGGGCAGTTCCAGAACGACACCGTCATGGTCCTAGGAAAAAACCCGGTCAGCGGCAACTCCGTCACGGGTGGTACGTCCGCGATCGGTGGTTTCCTAGACGCCGTCTATCCTCCCTACTCC
Source organism: Luteolibacter sp. Y139 (assembly GCF_038066715.1). Lineage (NCBI taxonomy): Bacteria > Pseudomonadati > Verrucomicrobiota > Verrucomicrobiia > Verrucomicrobiales > Verrucomicrobiaceae > Neoluteolibacter > Neoluteolibacter soli. The sequence goes on from NZ_JBBUKT010000012.1 coordinate 69,279, forward strand.
GACAACACCCGCATGTTCCACTTCGACTACACGGTGGCGAGCGGTGGTGGTGACGATTGCTACTATGGGCCAGGATCGGGGGATTCCAGTAGCCCGGTCTTCGAGGACTACAATGGCGAGCCGGCATTGGTCGGGCTCGCTGCCGTGTTCGATGATGAGGATCCCGACACGTACTATAGCTTCTGTACGTTCATTCCCCACTACATCACCCATCTGGATGCGATCCTGAATCCTGCCGGCTATCGCATGCGCCCGGCCGATTATACGGCCACCACGCTGTCGCTCGCTTCGGCCGCATCTCCGGGCACGCTTCGCCAAGCTCACCCGGGCAGTTTCACCTTCACGCTGGGAAATACCGGCGGCCAGACCACCGGGAACGCAGAGCTCACGCTCGTCTTCGATCCGGCTGAAGCCCCGAACTCGTTGAGTGCGCCGGGCTGGGTGGTGGAGTCGATGGGCGGCGGCGTGTGGTCGGTCCGCAAGGCGGTCATGTCCGCTGGTGATAGCATTGTGGCCACCGCTACTTGGACGTCGTTGCCGGCCGTGGCAGCGCTGAATGTGAATGTGACCGTGGAATCCGACACCACCTCCACGACCACTTCGCAGCCTTCGTTCACACTGCTGCCATCCTATGCGGCGTGGGCAGCAGGATTGACCGAGGCCGCGGAGACCGACGATCCGGACGATGACGGACTGGAGAACCTGCTCGAGTATGCCTTCGGCGGGAATGCGGAGAACGGCCGCATGCTGATGCCTGCGGGACATCCGCTGCGGCCGGTGCTTTCGGTCGCGGGCGGGACGGTCACGCTCTCCTACCCGGAGCGCAGCGATGCCGTAGTACGAGGACTCTCGTACGTCGTGGAGACGGCCACGTCTCCGGCTTCGCTTCCCGGGGCGACGGCGTTGCCGGTGGGGGCTGCCTCCTCGACCGCGCCCTACGCGCCGGCCGAAGCGGGCTTCGTGAAGCGCACGATCACCTGGCCGTCCGATGGCCCGCGGCGCTTCGCCCGGGTGAAGGTGACGCTTTCCGAGTGAGGGTCTTTTCTGCTGCTTCGCTCCGGCTGGAGGGAGCTGGCGGAGGCGAGCTGGCCTCCCCACGGCGGGCCCACATTGTTTGCAACTGTCACAACATCAGGCTGGTGCAGCGGCTTCGGTTAGGTTAATTGTCCGCCGCTGTGAAATACCCTCTCCCTTTTTTGGCGGCCTTGGCGTGCGCTCTCCCGGCGCATGGCCTGATCCTCCGAAGTTATAATTCCGCCCAACATGATCGCTTCTCATCGGGTTTCCCAAACAACCCGGTGATGAACCCGACTTTCATCCACAATGCCTCCCGGTTCACCGGAGTGGGCTGGTGGTACATCAGCGGAAATCCGTCGGCGAGCGATGTGCAGTTAACGGCGATCTCGCCCCGGCACATCATCTCGGTCCGGCACTTGTCCGGTAACTTTACCGGCGGAAACCAGTCCGTCCGCTTCCTGGGTTCCGACAATCAGGTCCAGACCCGGACCATCCTTCCCTTTACCAACATCCTGAACGGCACGGATGTCGTGGATCTCTCGGTCGCTGAATTGTCCTCACCGCTTCCCGCCACGGTGGTTCCCATCCGCTATTGCAACAACCAGACCGAGGTGCAGCTCACCGGCGACACCATCATGGTGCTCGGCAAACATGGCACCACCGGAACTTCGGCCTGCGGAGGAAAGGGCGTCATCGCGGGTTTCACCGACCTGTCCTACACGCCTTACTCCAGTAACACGCGGATGTTCCACTTTGACTACGTGACGGGCCCGGGAGTTGTGGATGATTGTTACTACGGCCCATCGTCGGGGGATTCCAGCAGCCCGATCTTCGTCGAGTACAACAGTCAACCGGCGCTGGTCGGTGTCGCCACCGTCGTTTCCAATCCCAGCCCCCTCGTCTATCAGAGCTATTGCACCTCCGTACAGAGCTACATCGGGCAGCTGGATGCGATCCTGAATCCGGCCGGCTACCGCATGCGGCCGGCCCAATACACGGCGACCGCCCTGTCGCTCGCCTCGTCAGCTGCTGCCGGCACGGCGCGACAAGGTCACCCGGCCAGCTTCACCTTCACTCTCGGAAACACCGGCGGACAAACCACCGGAAGCGTCGCCCTCACCCTCGCCTTCAATCCGGCCGAAGCTCCGAACTCGGTGAGTGCCCCCGGCTGGGTCGTCGAGCCGATGGGCGGCGGCGTGTGGTCTGTCCGCAAGGCCGTCATGTCAGCGGGCAATAGCATCGTGGCCACGGCGAACTGGGCATCGCTGCCCGCCGTGGCATCGCTGGGAGTAAACGTAACCGTGGAATCCGACACCACGTCCACCACCAGTTCGACTTCGTCCTTCACCGTGCTGCCATCCTACGCCGCGTGGGCCGCGGGTCTGAGCGAGGCTGGCGAAGGCGATGATCCCGACGATGACGGGATGGAGAACCTCCTCGAGTATGCCTTCGGCGGAAATGCGGAAAACGGCACGATGGCGCTGCCGGCCGGTCATCCGCTGCGGCCGGTGCTTTCGGTCGCGGGCGGCAATGTTACCCTGACTTACCCCGAGCGCAGCGATGCCGGAGTACGAGGACTCTCGTACCTCGTGGAGACCGCCACCTCTCCGGCTTCCCTTCCCGGAGCTACGACCTTGCCAGCCGGAGCCGTATCCTCGACCGCAGCCTATGTGCCGGCCGAAGTTGGCTTCGTGAAGCGCACCATCACCTGGCCATCCGATGGTCCACGACGCCATGCGCGAGTGAAGGTGGTGCTTGCGGAGTGAGGGTTATCGCAAGGCGTCCAGCAGCGTCCGGCGGAGAGGCTCATTCAATCGCCGCTCCAGGACGGTCATGCCACTGCCTTCCGGGTCGCGGCGCATTAGCTCGTCTTTTGCCATCCAGGTCTGCTCTGCCTTTCGGAGGGCGGGCGTGGCCACGAGCAGGAGGATCGCCGCCGTCGCGGCAGCAGGGAGGATCGCACGGACCAGCAACTGGACGCCCAGGGAGTTTTCGCGAGAGAAGAACACGATCACCACCGCCTCCCACAACAGCCATAGCAGGGCAATGCCACCCGCCGCACTGCCGAATAGCAGGAACTTCTCCTGATTCGACGGGAGGTATCGGACGATTCCCTGCACGGGAATGAACAGCGCCGCGACGATCGCCATGGTCCAGCCCATCCACATGCGATCCGGCCGCAGCGCCAAGAACGCCCCGCGCTTCGCCCAGCGCCAGCGCGCCACTTGAACGATCATGACGGCTGCAAACACCAAGCCTCCGAGGTCTTGCGAAAGCCACGGCTGCATCAATGGAAGCTGACCAAAATGGAAATAGGTGAGCCCGATATCGCGGCAACCGAGCGGCGACAGATGCACGATGCCTAGCCACCAGAGGAGCGGGAGACCCACTCCAAGCCCTAACAGCCACGCGGAATCCGAAACACGCCACAGGGGCATCAACCCCCGCGCCAAGCCACCGGCCAATCTCCGGCGCGATACTTCCATCAAGCATCCGGCGACCATGAGGAAGAAGGCAAGCACTCCTGCCACTGCGGCAAAGCGGTCAGCGACCGCATACTCCGCCATGCGCCCCGGCTCGATGTCTTCCGGAGCGAATTCATCGGCAAATCCATCCAGCCAGAGACGGGCGAAGCTGCTCGAGGGGCGCCCGAGCCCGCCTGACGAGCGCGCCTTCTTCGCTGCCGCAAGCAGCTGCTTGTCCGTATCGTAAAGCCGCTCCAGCCACTCTGCTTCTGCGGTCACGCCTAGCGCGCGGCATTTGGCAGCCAGCCGGGGTATCACACTTCTTATCAAGCCGACGGACATGTATCCATTGGACGGACTGTCCAAAATCATCATCACGATGTTCCGGAAGTCCTTCATCAGTCGCTCCAACCCTTCCTTGTCGCCCGAAGTCACCAGGCGATCGGCCCTGACATCGATGGCTCTCAGGATACTGTAGAGATTCACCGAGTCGCCGCCGGCGATCTGGAGTAGCTGCTGCTCCATGTAAGCGCTCACCAGCGTGTTTTCCCTTCGGAATGACCGGAGCTCGCGGTCCTGGACGACGGCGGCATTTGACCGGCAGAACTCACGCGAAGCCGCATCGCTGAAGTAGTCGAGCGCCTGCTGGAAACGTGGTTCGTCCGTGACGGTGTGGACGCCGCGAGTGCTACTGATCGATTTCTCCGCGAGCTGGTTGGCGGCGGAGATGCCCCACCAGGCGTTGTCAGGATCAAGTGCCTGCCACTTGGACCGGTAGTCAGGCGGGAGGATTTCCTTGGGGTGCAGGTAGCTGAACCATCTCGCGTGAAATCGCCCATACGCAGGATTGTCCGGAGCTTCTGCCAGCAACGAATCGACCTCGCGGGCCCAGGCTTTCTGATTGGTGTAGTAGATGGTCCGCAACGGCACGTCATCGGCGGCCGGACCGAGTGCGGCGAGCAAGCGGTCGATATGATTCCCGTCGTAGCCTTGATGATGAACGGGCGTTAGCAACCTGGCCTCCTTCCAGTGGGAAGGAATCAGGAAAGCGAGCGCCGCGACCAAGCCAACCACCACCAGACTCGCCAGGAGCGGGAATCGCCACGGCGGGGCCGGCTTCGAGGATGCCAGTCTCGCGACGGCGTGTGGGACTTCGCTTTCTCCACCGGCGTGGGCGATCCTGGCGGCAAGCTCATGCCCGGCTGCTTCACGTTCCGGCTCGCCGACAGCCCGTGTCGCCAAGGAAATGAATCGAGCCGTTTCTTCCGCCATCTCCGCCTCATCTAGCAGATCGCTCTGCCGGATGGAAAGAGATGCATTGCCTCACGGCTGGATTTCCACGCGGTCGCCGAGTTCGGTGAGGGCGAAAAGCTTCTGGGCATTCCCCTCGGGGACGCGAATGCAACCGTGAGATGCCGGATAACCGGGGACGACGCCTTGATGGAAGCCGAAGTCTTCACAGCTCAGGCGCTGGAAGCATGGCATGCTCGCATCGTAGAGCGTGGAGGTCCACGTGCGATACTTGTTGGTAATGGCGAAGGTGCCGGTGCGGGTGGCGAAGCCCTTGCGGCCGGTAGAGATGGCCGTCTTGAAGAGCTCCAGGCCGGAGGAGTCGTATAATGTCGCGCGCTGGTCGGAGAGGTCGACGACGATGCGGCGTTGCTCGACCACGGGATCCTTCCCGAGCAGCACGCGCATCATCTTCACGTCACTCTTCCGCGCGGCGATATTGATCGGCCACATGTGATTGCGCTTGGTCCAGACGCTGGAGCGCGCACCGGCGGCGAGCAGGGCGCGGGCGGTATCGGCGCAGCCGCTGTCGGCGGCGAGCATGATGGGCGTGACGTTGGTATCGTTCTTCAGCAGCCAGCGCACGGTGCCACCGCGGACCAGCTTGATGAAGGAGTCCGAGACCTTGGCAGGAAGCGCTGCATTCGGATCGATGCCGCGCTTGAGCAGCTCCTTCACAATGCGGGGCTGGCGCAGGACGATGGCGAGATACAGCGGCGACTGGCCTTCGGCGACCGGCTGGTCCGGCCGCGCGCCATGGGAAAGCAAGCGAACGGCGCTACGCGAGTCTCCCTCGCGGATCGCCAGGCCCAGCGGTGTATCCAGAAACGGCGCGGGCAAGGTGGTCGGCTGTCCGCCATGCGCGGCAATCACCTCGGCATGGTAGCCGCGGTTCCTACGACAGGCCTCGTAGTAAAGCGATCGACCATCCGCGCCGTAGCAGAGGAAGAGGTGGAGGAAATCCACGCGATCATCGTCAAGCGCCGCCTCAAGGGGCCGGCGGCCGCGGGCGTCCCGGGTCTCCGGCGAGACGCCGAGCGAAAGCAGCAGCCGGCAGGCATCGATCTCACGATGGCTGTAGGCTTTCCAAAGGGCATTTCCCCAGGAGCCATCGAGCGGGCGGGCACCGACGGCAGCGAGGGTTTTAGCAAGGGCGAGGTCGTGGGAATCGATGGCCGTCTCCAGCGGCGTGCGGCCGGAGCGATCGGGTAGATTCGGATCGGAACCGGCCTTCACCAGCGGCGCAGCGAGGTCGCGCCAGTTTTTCCGGAGGGCGGCGACCAGGGATGATTCGTTCGCGGCATTGACCGCCGCGGCATCCGCGCCGAGCGATAGCAGCTCTTCCATGAGGTCGCGACGACCGGCCTCGATCGCGACGTGGAGCAGCGGATTTCCGGCGGCATCCTTCTGGTGAGGATCGGCCCCGCCTTCCATGAGACGACGGACGAAGGCGAGGCGGCCATTGCGGATCGCCCACGGCAGCACCTTGTCACCATCCGGCGTGAGACCTTCCGGCGGAGCACCGGCATCGAGCAGGCGATCCGCCATGGCGGTCTCGCCCTTGACCACGGAAAGGGAAACGGGCGTGACGCCCGAGGGATTCGCCGTCGTAAGGTCGGCGCCATGCTCGATCAGCTCCCAGGCGATGGCCGGGTAGCCGCGATCGATGGCGAGGTGGAGCGGTGAATTTCCCGCAGCATCGCGCTGGCCAGAGTAGACCTGCGCCTGGAGGAGAAGCTTGGCGAGGCTGGTGTCGCCATTCTGCACCGCGGTGAGAAGCGACGCCCCGGAGGCCTCGATATGGCGCTTTTCCAGCTCTCGCATGGCTTCGCGCTGCGGATTCTTGCACGCCGTCACGGACACCGCGAGCAAGGCGGTGACAGCGATCCGGATGGCGGAGCGGGTTAACATTGGGCGACCGGAATCACTTAGCACGCGTCGGTTGCGCGGACAAGATCCGACGCTAACAGAGATCCAAAATGGATTTCATGCATGCTGCAATTCGGCGAGGCCAGCCCTGACACTAGAAATTCGACCGCATGAACGACTCCTCCGGCGGAGCGGGTGCCTCGGCGGCGGAATCGACTTCGAGCACGGGGACGAATCCCTCGCCTTCATCCGGGTAGCGAATGGTGCCGGTGAGTTTCATCCAGGTATTGTCTGCCACCTGCGGAACCCCGTTCTTGAAGCGGACAATGATCGGGATGGCCCGGCTATCGGCGGCACAGCAGGTGATGAAGAGGCGATAGAGCCGGCGCTGGGTCGGCACGGCGGCCTCGGGGTCCTTGATCACGCGGCCCTCGGTTTCCACCTGCATGCCCTCCACCAGCTCGCGCATCTCGGGATCGCCGGCGCTGAAGAACAGCTCCATGAGGCCGAAGCTGTGGTAGCCATCGGCGTTCTTCGGATGCTGTGTCGCGATCCGCTCCTTGGTCAGCTTCGGCAGCGAAGCGCTAAGGACCAGCGAGCTGGCATCGGCGGGGGTGTCCATGAGGCCCTTGCGCGTGAGTGCTCCGATCGAGACGAAGCCATCCTTGGTCCATGCCACACCGATGCAAAGCGGCAGCAGCAAGATCAGGAAAGCGGCCACCGGGTGGACATCGGGGCTTTCGTGGTCATGCGTGTCGCCCGGTCCATGATCGTGGCCGCAGGACGCTTCCTGGGTGGCGGTGAGCAGATTGAAGAGTCCGACCACCGCGAGGCCGAGCCCCCCGATCATCACCAGCGGATGGAAGTCCGGCACGAGATACTTCGAGATCCTGCCGCTGACGTGGAAGTAGATCAGCACTCCCGCCCAGACGAGCAGGGCGAGCGAGAAGAGCATGCGCTGGAATTTCGGATTCACGGCAAGTTGGGCGCAGGGGGACTAGCGAGCGTGAAGATGGCGGCTTGCCAGGCGATGGCCGCCGCTCCGATGACGACGAAAAGGCCAAGCGCCAGACACAGGATGAAGCGCTTTTTCAGCACCGTCTGATACAGGAAGAGCAGCTTCACGTCGAGCATCGGCCCGAAGACCAGGAACGCAAGTTTCGCGCCGTAGGTGAATTTGTCCAAGGTGGCGGCGATGAACGCGTCCGAGGTGCTGCAGAGGCTGAGGATGAAGGCCAAGGCCATCAGCGCGGCGGGGGCGACGACGTGATTCTTCGCCAAGGTATCAAGCCAGTCGGCACCGGGCGCGATGCCGGTATTGAAGAGCGCGGTGATCGCGATGCCGATGGTGAAGTAAACGCCGACGTCCACGAAATCGCGCATCGCCGAGCGGAAGGCCGCGATCAGGCGGCTATCGTTCTCTTCGTGGTGGTGATGGTCGTGGCCGCAGCCTTCGTCATGATGGTGGTGATCGTGATCATGATCATGGCCGCAGCACTCGTGACCGTGGTCATGCGAATGGGAGTGATCGCGATCATCGTCCTTCTGAATGCTCTCCACCAGCCGCTGGCGCAGGAGCTTCGCCATGGGAATCCGCGCGACGACCACGCCAACCAGGACCGCGACGAGGAAACCAAGGCCGAGGCGCGAGGCCGTCATCACCAGGCTGGCCGAATACGAAACGCCCTCGCCGAATGGGATCTCCGGCCCCTTGAAGGCCTTCCACGTGCTCAAGGCCGTGATCGGATTCACGATCGGTGCGGCGAGCATGTAGGTCAGCGCGCAGGACACCGGCAGGCCCTTCTTCACCAGCCGACGGATCACCGGAACCACCGCGCATTCGCAGACCGGCAGGATCGCGCCTAACAAACCCGCCACCAGGATGGCCGGGAATTTCCGCTTCGGCAGCAGCCGGTCCATGGTGCCGGCCGGCAGGTAGATATCGATGAAGCCGCTGATCAGCGTGCCGAGCAAGATGAACGGCGCGCCCTCGAACAAGATGCTCAGGAAGGCGAAAGCGAAGTCCTGTCGGGAGTCCGGCGACACGTCCGGAGGAAAGGTGCCGGAAGAGAGGCTGTCAAACCCGCGACACGATCGATTGGCTGCTTGTGACGAATCGACGGAAACTTATCCTGTTGGAAGCAGATGAATGACGATCTCGACCCGCTCTGGGAACTCGTTACCCGTCAGTTCCATGGGCCGGAATATTCGGTCCACGGACCGGACCACTGGCGGCGCGTCGAGCGCAATGGCCTCCTGCTCGCCACTCGCACGGGCGCCGATATCAGGGTCGTCCGTTTGTTCGCTCTCTTTCACGACAGCCGCCGGGAAAATGACTGGGAGGATCCCGGCCATGGGGCGCGGGGTGCCGAGTTTGCTGCGAGTCTTCGCGGAAGCGCCTACGAGCTCGATAACGAGCGCTTCGAACTGCTCCGCCATGCCTGCGAGTGGCATACCGAGGGCGAGTTTCACGAGAATACGACCATCGCGACCTGTTGGGATGCCGACCGGCTCGATCTCGGCAGAGTCGGCATCGTTCCGGACCCGGCCTACATGAGCACGGAATTCGGGCGCGAAATTGCGGCCCACGGATCGATCCAGCCTTATCTCGACGCCGTCATGAGTCCCGGACGGGTGGAACTTTCGTAGCACCTCCTGTCATCTCAAACGGTTGCCACGCGAGTCATCCCGGCTATGGTCGCGCCGCTGATGAGCGTCCCGATTTCCACCGGTGTGGTGTTTCAAGCGCAGAAGTTGCGCAAGGTCTATCACACCGGTGAGCTCGATGTGGTCGCGCTCCATGGTGTGGATCTCGAAATGAGCGCGGGCGAGCTGGTCTGCTTGTTGGGCGCTTCCGGCAGCGGGAAATCGACGCTGCTCAATATCCTCGGCGGCCTCGATGTGCCCACCTCCGGTCACTTGGTCTACAAGGGCTGGCCGCTTGATGGCGCGGACGAGAACATCCTCACCTCCTTCCGCCGCAACTGCGTCGGCTTCGTCTTCCAATTCTACAATCTCATCCCGAGCCTCACCGCGCGGGAGAACGTGGCGCTCATCACCGATATCTCCGCCGACCCTATGACGCCGGAAGACGCGCTGGAAATGGTGGGCCTCGGCAAGCGGATGGACCACTTCCCGTCGCAGCTATCCGGTGGCGAGCAGCAGCGCGTCGCGATCGCGCGCGCCATCGCCAAGCGGCCGGAGGTCCTGCTCTGCGACGAGCCGACCGGCGCGCTCGACGTGACCACCGGCATCACGGTGTTAGAAGCGGTGGAGCGCATCAACCGCGAGCTCGGCACGCTGACCGTGGTGATCACGCACAATGCCGCGATGGCGGAAATGGCGGACCGGGTGCTGCATCTTTCCGACGGCAAGATCGTCAGCGAAGAGCGCAATGCGGTGAGGCTTCCGGCGAAGGAACTGAAGTGGTGAACGAAGGGCCGAGTGATTCATGATCCAACCGCTCGACCGCAAGCTGCTGCGCGATCTTGGCCGAATGAAGGGCCAGGTGTTCGCGGTCAGCCTGGTCATGGCTTGCGGGCTGGCGATGATGATCATGACGCGCAGCCTGATCCTCACGCTGGAGTCGACGCGCGATGCCTACTACCAGCAGTACGCGCTGGCAGATGTATTCGCCACCTTGAAGCGCGCGCCGCTCGCGATGGCGGAACGGGTGGCGGAATTGCCAGGCGTCTCCACGCTCGAAGCCCGGGTAGCGGTGGATGTGACGCTGGACTTGCCGGGCCTCGCGGAGCCGGCGACCGGCCACATCATCTCATTGCCGGAAGATGGCAGTGAGCCGAAGCTCAACCGCATTTTCCTTCGCAACGGTCGCATGCCGGAGCCGGACTCGCGGCGCGAGGTGGTGGTCGGTGAAGCCTTCGCCACGGAGAACGGCCTGCGTCCGGGTGATTCACTGGTGGCGGTGATCAATGGTCACCGCGAGACGCTTCAAATTTGCGGCATCGGCCTGTCGCCGGAGTTCGTATTCGAAGCGCGGGCCGGCCAAACGCTGCCAGACCACAAGCGCTTCAGCGTGATCTGGATGCCCTATCGCGCACTCGCCGTGGCCTACAATCTCGACGGTGCCTTCAATGACATCTCGCTCGATATGGCACCCGGCGCGGCGGCGCAGCCGGTAATCGCGCAGATGGACCTGCTGCTGGCACCCTATGGCGCGGGCGGTGCCTACATGCGGAAGGACCAGGCATCCGCGCAGCGGCTCGATGACGAACTGCGGGTCCTGCACGCGCTCTCGGTGGCCTACCCGCTGGTGTTCCTGAGCGTGGCGGCCTTCATGGTGAATGCGGTGCTGGCCCGCATTGTCAGGCTCCAGCGCGAGCAGATCGCGCAGATGAAGGCGCTTGGTTATTCGTCGCGGCAGGTCGGCGTGCATTACCTGAAGTTCGTCTTCGTGATCGGCTTGCTGGGCACGATCATCGGGGGCATTGGGGGGCGCTTCATGGGGGGCGGGCTGGTGAATATGTACACGCTCTTCTTCCGCTTTCCCTCGCTGGTATTCCGCATGGACTATGGCGCGCTCGGCCTGGCGCTCTTTATCAGCGCGGGCGCTTCGACTCTCGGCGTGTTGTCGGTGGTGTGGCAGGCGGTGAAGTTGCCGCCCGCCGAGGCGATGCGCCCGGAGCCGCCGGCGGACTTCAAGCCATCCTTCTTCGAGCGGATCGGCCTCACCCGTTTCTTCAGCCCAGCTTTCCGGATGGCGCTGCGCAATATCGAGCGCAGGCCATGGCAGGCGGTCTTCACCACGGCCGGCCTGGCGCTCGCCACCGGCCTGATGGTACTGCCCGGCGCGATGGCCAATAGCATCGACTACCTGCTGACCTTCCAGTGGAACCGCGCGCAGCGGCAGGACGCCTCGGTCTTCCTCGTCGAACCCTCGTCGGAGAAAGGCTTCCATGATCTGGAGCACCTGCCCGGCGTGATCCGCGCGGAGCCGATCCGCAGCGTCTCCACGCGGCTGCGCTTCGCCCATCACCACCGCAAGCTCTCCATTATCGGCATCGCACCGGGGACCAATCTCAACCGCCTGTTAGACGAAAACGGCCAGCCCATCATCCTGCCGGAAGAAGGCCTGATCATGTCGAAGAAACTCGCCGAGGTCATCGGTGCCAGGGTGGGCGATGAGGTTCAGGTGGAGGTCATGGAGGGCCGCAGGCCAGTGTTGAGCATTCCGATCCGGGGACTGGTCACGGACTTCGCCGGCGTGGCCGCCTACATGGACATCCGCGCGCTGCGGCGACTGATGAAGGAGGGCGACACGATCAATGGCGCCTACCTCAAGATCGATCATGCGCGCTGGGAAGACTTCATGCGCGAAGTGAAAGACACGCCGCGCGCCGCGGTGGTGATGGTGAAGCGAGACCAGCTCGAGTCCTTCCGCGATACCACGGCCAAGAGCATCGGGCTGATCCGCAAGCTCTACTTCGTGCTCGCGGTGATCGTGGCCTTCGGCGTGGTTTACAATAGCGCACGTATCGCCCTGTCCGAACGCAGCCGTGAACTTGCCACGCTGCGCGTCGTCGGCTTCCGCTTGAGCGAAGTCCGGGGCGTTCTGTTAGGCGAACTGGGGCTGCTGGTACTGTGCGCCCTGCCCTTCGGCCTGATGTTTGGCAAGGGCCTCGCCATGTTCATCATGGCTTCTTTCAGCACGGAGACCGTGCGCATGCCGATCGTGATCGAGACCTCGACCTACTCGATCGCCATCGGTGTGGTGCTGACCGCCGCGGCGCTGTCGTTCGCGATGGTCAGCCGTATGCTCTCGAAACTCGACCTCGTCGGCGTCTTGAAGGCGCGCGATTGATTTTCCACTCTCACCCACAAGCAAAGCATCATGTCTGACGGCAAAAGCGACACACCACCCTGGGAAGGCAAACGCGGCGGCTCCGCCAAAGGACTGGTGCGACGGTTGATCCCCTGGCTCATCGTCGGCGCCCTGGTCGCGCTCGTGGCGATGGGCCTGAAGCCGAAGCCTGTCGAGGTGGAAACCGGCGTGGTGGCCCGCGCGCCGCTGACCGTCCGCGTTTCCGAGGAAGGCAAGACGCGCATCCGCAATCGCTACGTGGTCGCCGCACCGCTGGCCGGCCGCATGCGCCGCGTGCCCTTCAAGCCGGGCGACGAGATCAAGGCGGGCGACACCGTTGTCACGGCGATCGAACCTCTGGCTGCTCCCCTGCTCGATCCGCGTGCAAAGGCGCTGGCGGAAGCGATCCTCGCCACCCGTGAGGCAGCACGCAACCGTGCCAGTGAATCGCTCAAGGCGGCGCAGAGCGCCAAGACCATGGCGGACCTCAATCTCGATCGCATCCACACCTTGAAAGGCGGCGCTGTTTCGCAAGCCGACCGCGATCGCGCGGAGATGGAAGGCTCGATGCGCGCGGCCGACGTGCGCGCCGCGGAGTTCGCGCTGAAGGCCTCCGAGTATGAAGTGGCCCAGGCCCACGCCGCGCTCGACCGCCCGGCCGTCACGATCGAGGGCAATGCCATCGAAGTGAAATCGCCGGTCTCCGGTCGCCTTTTGAATGTGATGCAGGAAAGCGAGACCGTGGTCACCGCGGGCACTCCGATCGCCGAGATCGGTGACCCGGTGGACATCGAGATCGAAGCGGAGATCCTTTCACGCGACGCCGTGGCGATGAAGCCGGGCGACGCCGTCAGCATCGAGCAATGGGGCGGACCGCAGCCGCTGGAGGCGCGGGTGCGCCGGATCGAGCCCGCCGCCTTTACCAAGATCTCCGCGCTCGGCGTGGAAGAGCAGCGCGTCTTCGTGCTGTGCGATCTGGTGAACCCGACGGAGCAGGCCAAGGCGCTGGGTGATCGTTACCGCGTCGAAGTCCGCGTCGCCGTCTGGCATAGTGACGACGCACTGGTCGTGCCCGCGGGAGCCCTGTTCCGCGAAGGCAATCTGTGGAAGACCTTCGTCTTCCGCGATGGCAAGGCGCAGAGCATCACCCTGGAAGCTGGAAAGACCGATGGTCATTTCACGGAGGTGGTGTCCGGTCTCGCCGCCGGCGATGAAGTGCTGCTTCACCCGCCGGACACGGTGAAGGATGGCACGCCGGTGACGAAGCGGAAGTAGGGCTACCGGAATCCATTCACTTCGCCTTCACCCATGGCGGATCATCGCTCATCAGCTTTACCGCCAATTGCTTGAAGCGATCGTCGTAGGTGACCAATGCGATCTCACGCCGCTGGTCGCTCGCCTTCCAACTCGCGGCGTAAACCTTGGTCCACTCGGTGCCCTCGACCTTCGCTTCGAGGTTCACCTGATACATCTCGTATTCATCGACCGCCTTCACCCGGGGATAGATAACGTTATCGCCGGCGGGCAAGGGCGGTAGCTCCTTCCCACCCATCGTGAAGCGGACTTCCTTCGGCGACAGATTGATGACGCGGATGGAGCCGAGCTTGAAAACATCGAGATCGTCATCGAAGGCGTGGATCTCATAGCTGCTCTCGCCCTGTTCATTTTTCACCGGCTGGAAGAGCAGCACCTGCCGCTTCGACTTCGCCAGCTTGCCTTTCGCAACCGGCTTGGTGGCATCACCCGCTTTCACGACGAAGACCGCCTCGTCGCCTTTGAATTCGCCCTCCACGACAGGTGACAGCGCGGCGACGTAGAGAGTGGCCGTCACCGACTTGCCCTTTGGCGTGGCGGGCGGCAGTTGGAGTTCGTTCAAGCCGGGCAAGGGCTCAAGCGTGAGGGTGCGGAAGGCGATCTTGCGCACCTCCTGGGCAGATACGGCAGCGATCGAGAGCAGGAAGATGGCGGCCAAACGGAAGGATTTCATGGCAACGGGTGGCTGGGTTACGGGTGCGGGAATTCTCCCGATCCTCCTTGGATAGCACCTGTTGGAAGCGGTGGGAAGAGCGCTGTTTTGCAGGAGCCCACATCCCGGGAAAAAGAAAGCCGGGAACCGCCCGCGCGATTCCCGGCACCCGATTAGCCCAGGGAAGGGTGAAGCTCAGGGATTGAGCGTGATCTTGTAAAAGGCGCGGCCGACCGGTGGCGAGGGATCGGTGTAGCTGGTCGAACCCGCGGTGCCTGGCCAGGTCGCTTGCAGCGTGGTCCATGAAGCCGCGCCCAGCGTGGTGCTGCGCTCGATCTTGAAGGTCACGCCTTCCACGCTCGGCCACTGGATGGCGCCGCCGCTGCGCGTCGCGACGAACATCGAGCCGCCTTTGTTCGGGATCAGCCCGAGACGGAACTCGGTCAGGTTATCGGTCCCGTCGTTGTCGAAGTCGCCGGTGGCAGTCTGGCCAAGGCCACCGAAGTAAGTGGTTTCCCAAGCGTCCGCCATGCCGTCATTGTCGCTGTCCGATCCGCCGAGGCCCGGCTTGGTGGCGCCGGAGGGAATAGCGAGGTTCGAGGCGTTCGGATCGACGAAGATGTTGTCGATGTAGACCGGATTGTTCGCCGCCGCGTTGTCCACGATCAGGAAGGCGTTCAGCGCGTTCGTCCCCACGCCATTGCGGAAGTCGAAGGCATTGCCGGGATTGACGATCTCCGTCTGCGATCCACCCGGGAGCTGGTAGTAGACCCGGATCGTGTCGGTCGTATTGTCCGCCACCATCCAGATGTTCATCCACGTGGCCGGCTGATAGGCGAGCAGGCTATCGTAAACCACCGCGCCATCACGAACCCGAAGGGTGCCTGCGTTGGCAACAAGCTGGCCCTCGAAGTCCCCGAAGGCTGCGGCCGCGGCGGTGTCGCTGAGGCCGAAGCTGTGGTCGAGCGTGGCGCTGGCACAGCGGAGCTGGAAGAACAGCGTGCCGGTATGGCCGTCGCGGATCTGGATGCCGGAGGCCGAGAGCGACTTCCGTAGTGGCGAACCGACAGCGCCCGGCTTCACGAGATAGCCGACCTGATCGCCGCCACCCGCCACCGGTTCAGCGGCGACGGTGGCCCATGCGTTGAGGGTGGCAAACCAGCCGTTCACCCCATTGAAGGTCTGGCCGACGGTCATACCCGCTCCCTGGAAGTCTTCCAGCAGGGTGAAGCCAGCCGGTTGTGCCGGGAAGCTGTTCGCGTCGCTCGGATTGCTGCCGTGGTCGACCTCATACTTGTCGCCGAAGCTGTCGCCATCGGTGTCGGGAGAGGTGGGGCTGGAGTTGGTTTCCTGTCCATCGAGCAGGCCATCACCATCGGTGTCCTGCACCAGCGGGTTTGCACCTGCGAGGATCTCAGGGCCGTCGTTCAGCCCGTCCCCGTCGGTGTCCCTGAGGTTCGGATTGGTATTGTAGAAATACTCATACTGGTTGGTAAGGCCGTCGCCCACCGGGTCACCGGCTTCCAAGTCATCCTGGCTGGTCTGGGCGGAGATGCCCCAGAAGGCCTTCCAGGAATCCGGAACCACATCCTCGGTGGAACTATAGAAGCTCATCCGGTCGGTCGGATTGGTGCCGTTGGTCTCTTCCATGGCATTGGTGTCATGGTCACCGTCCGGGTCGGCTCCGGGAGCGCCGTTCGGATTGGAGAGGCTTTGGAAATAGGCCATCTCCCATTCGTCATCGAGACCGTCCGCGTCGAGATCTCCGGGGATGGAGTTGGGGTTGGTGGGATCCGAGCCGGCGGCTTGTTCTTGGAGATTGGTGAAGCCGTCGTTGTCCGGAGCCTGATCAGAACCGCTGTAGAGCGCGATTTCCTGAGCCGTCGCAGTGCCGTCGTTATTTCCGAAATAGCGGTCTTCCCAGTAGTCGGCCAAGCCATCGTGATCCGCATCCGCCGCCGGAAGGGTCAGCTTCACGTTATCGATGTGGGGATACTCGATCACCGACTTCAGCGCGAAGCCGATCTTCTTGCCAATCGCAGGGCTGCCGGCAGGGATCACGTAGATGTTACCAAAGCCATTTCCGGTGCCGGTGGTGGTCGTCTCCGTGAGGGTCTGCTGGTCCGCCGGGAAACGAACGATGACCGGAGCTTCGTCGGTGCCCGAATTGTAAACCAGTCCTCCGCGGACCGAGGTTCCCGCGCGGGTTTGATCGAAGCTGAAGGCGATCATCTCGCCGGCTGCCGCGACGTGATCGGTGAGGTTGTAGGCGGCGTTGTTGATCTGCATGAAGGCGTGCTTCACCCCGTGCGTATTGTTCGCTCCGGTCTCCGTGCCACTGTTGATGTTGGTGGAGGTCGACTCCGTGGTCCATAGGTTCCAGTAGGTGACGTCGCCATTAGGATCGGTATCCCAGTGGGCCGCCCTTGCCGCATTCACGGTCCCGGGAACCGGGCCGAGCAGCTCGAAGCTGCCATTCCGGACTTCCGGGCCGATCAACGTCAGCAGCATTGGCTTGCTGCTACCGTTGTTGGGATTCGTCGCGTAGAACACGATCTCCGCCCGGTCGGAAAAGCCGTCCTCGTCACTGTCGATGGCGTTTGGATTCGTCGGCTGATTCCCGAACCCGGTATTGTGGGTTCCATTGATCTCCTGGAAGTCGGTAAAGCCATCACCATCCGAGTCGGCAGCTTTCGGATTGGTTGGCGTTTGATTGAAGGCGACGTTGAGAGTGCCGTAGAATTCCGCGCCGTCATTGAGACCGTCACCGTCGGTGTCAGCGACCGTGGGATTGGTGCCTAGGGTTTCCTCGTCTTCGTTGCTGAGTCCGTCATTGTCGGCATTGGTCACACCGTCGGTCCCGTTTTGGGTGGCGATGCTGCCGAAATAGAAGACCTCCCACGCATCCTCGAGACCGTCATGGTCCGTGTCCGGATCGGAAACAAAGGTCGGGTCGGTGAGGTTCTGCCCGGTATTGTCGATGTAGAGATCATCGAAGTAGACCGAGGTCGCCGCGTTATTCGACGTGAACTGCGCGGTGACCAGCGCCGCGGAGGTGCCATTGCGGAAATTCCACACGGCATCCCCGGTCGGAAAGAACTCCGTCTGAGTCGAATAGGTCAGATCCTGATCGCTCTGGATGAACATCCGGTAGCGATCGTAGGTGGCGCCGTTCGTGGGCGGAGTCGTGGTGGGCGGATTCAGCCCGGGAGCATTCGTCACGACCAGCCACACCTTGTACCACGCCGTCGTCTGCATCGTCGGCACCACGTTCTGGGCGCTGCCGATATCGCGGCCCCGGAGGGCCAGGCCGTTGACGTTCGGTTGAACCTCGAAGGACGCGAAATTGTTGACGTTGGCTGCGTTGGCGGTGACGTCGGCTAGGCCAAACGAGTTGTCGTTGGTACCGCTGACCCGCTTCACGCGGATGAAAAAGGTGCCGGTCGAGTTCTCGGGAATCGTTACCGGCAAGGGCAGACCTGCACCCGCTGTGCCGGTGTGATTCATGATCTTGTTGATCGAGTTGCCCGGGTCGACCAGCACTTGGGCGGTCGTGGTGTTTGAGGTCACCCAGCCTCCCTGGCCGTTGATGTTGCCAAGCGGGCGGGTGTCGAACTTGTCCACCGTGGTCCACGCGGCGTGAACGGTGGCGATCAGGCCAAGCGTCAGGGACGCTCGGAGGAGGGCGGCGCGATGGGTGTCCTGCGGAGGGATGGAGGGTTTCATGGGTTGGTGTGCGGTAGGTTGGCAGGCAGTCCGCGCCGGGCCTTGGCGTCGGTTGCCTGAAATTGCATCATTGGATTGAGGCAGGTGGCGGAAGGTTTTTGCCCGCTTCCACCCCCCCCAAGTCCGCTGAAAGTCGTCATACAACTCTTGGGTAATGGACTCCCTAGCCGAACCCACCCGGAGGGCGCAAGATCTTTGTGCATAAAATTGCAGACACCGTCTGCACCAAGAAAAACCGGGAACCGCTCTCGCGATCCCCGGCTTATGGCCCGATTAACCCAGGAAAGGGTCAGTGATCACGGGTTCAGCGTGATCCTGTAGAACGCCTTGCCGACCGGCGGCGAGGGATCCGTGTAGGAGGTACTGGTGGCTGGCGAAGCCGCGGCAGGCCACGCGGCTTGCGCCTGCGACCAGGAGCCGCCGCCCAGCGTGGTGCTACGCTCGATCTTGAACGTCACACCCGCCTGGCTCGGCCACTGGATGGCGCCACCGCTGCGTGTCGCGATGAACATCGAGCCGCCTTTGTTCGGGATCAGCCCGAGACGGAACTCGGTCAGATTGTCCGTGCCGTCGTTGTCGAAGTCTCCCGTGGCGATCTGGCCAAGGCCACCGAAGTAGGTGGTTTCCCACGAATCCGTCATGCCATCGCCGTCGCTGTCCGTTCCAGCATTGACCGGGTTGGTCAGGTTCTGGGCGGTCGCATCGACGTAGAGATTGTCGACCATGATGCTGTCGGTGTCGAAGTCGAGGAACAGGACCTGGATCAACGGGTTGGCCGCCACTCCATTGCGGAAGGAACAGACCTGCGCGTCATTGAGCAGCACCTGGCCGGTCGCATTGGACGGGCTTTCGACCCACACCTTCACCGTGTCCGCATTGTTATCGGCGACCAGCCACACATTGAACCAAGTACCCATCGCATGGGTGTAAGGCGAAGTGTAGCTGGCACCGCCATTGCGCACGGTCATGTTGCCATTGATATAGCCGGCCTGCGCTTCGTTATCACCGGTGCCGGTGCCGGTCGTGTCGCTCAAGCTGAAGGAGTGATCCAGCAGCGTGACGTCAGAGCCCGGCATGTACACCTGCATGAAAAGGGTGCCGGTGTTGCCATTGAGGATCTGGCGCGCCTGGTAGGTCAGTGATTTCCGCATCGCGCCATTGACCCAGTGGCCCGCCTGGCCGGTGCCGTTGGGCCGCGCAACGACGACGTTGGCAGCGTCCACCAGCCAGCCATTGATCCCGTTGAAGGTCTGGCCGATGGTCATGCCCGCACCTTCGAAGTCCTCGATCTTCTCAAACCCGGCGGTCTGCGTCGGGAAGACCGCGGCATTGGTCGGATTGCCGGCGTGATCCAGCTCATACTTGTCGGTGAAGGTGTCACCGTCGGTATCGGCGAGCACGGGACTGGTGCCGTACTGATTGACCTCCGCGCCATCGGTGAGTCCGTCGCCATCGGTATCCTGAACGAGCGGATTGCTGGTGGCGGTGACTTCCGCTCCGTCCGTAAGTCCGTCGCCGTCGGTATCGCGATTGATCGGGCTGGTGCCGTTGAGGAATTCATTCTCGTTGGTCACTCCGTCACCCACCGGACTGCCGGGGTCGAGGTCGCTCGCTCCGGTCTGGCCGGTGATACCGTAGAAGGTCTTCCAGGAGTCCGGCACGCTATCGGCGGTGGAGCTGTAGAAGCTGAGCTTGGAGGTCGGCACGTTGCCGTGGTCCTCTTCCACGGAATTCGTGTCGAAGTCGCCGTCAGGATCGCCCGTGGCGATCTGGTCGAGGTTGCCGAAGTTGGCGAGTTCCCAGTCATCAGCCAGGGTATCGCCATCCACGTCGCCGGGTATGGAAGCCGCCACGGTCGGATTGCTGCCACCCGCTTGCTCGGCTTCGTTGGTCGCGGAGTCGCCATCCGGATTGCCGCTGGCAGTCTGGGTGAGATTGCCGAAGTAGGCGGTTTCCCATGCGTCATAGAGACCGTCGCCATCGGAGTCTGCGAGTGATGGATTTTCGGGGCCCGCGGCGTGAAGCGTCTGCCGTGCGCCCGATGTCATGGAGCCGTCCCAAATACGAACCTCATCGTAGGTCGCACTCGCATTGTTGTCCCCGAAAGGCGAGCGACCCAAAGCGTTGATCACATCATTCAAGCTGCTCAGCGTGTTCGTCGTGGTGAAGCTGCCCTTCTGCGGACCGAGCAGTCCCGTGGCGGAGGGTTTCGAATACCACGTAACCGTGGTGCCGGTGGTCAGCGCGCCACCGCTGTTCACCGCCGGGATGATGCTCATCACGACGTGATACTTGGTGCCGAGGGTGTAAGGCGCGTTGGTGTTGTCCAGCGTCCCGGTCGTAGCATCGACCCACTGCACGCGGTCCTGGGTCAGCGTGGTCGTCTGCGTCCATGACATGTAGAGACTCTCGGTGGTCGATGAGTGGAAGTCCCAGATGCGGCTCCAATTTTGTGCCGCATTTTGGGTAGCCCACACCTCGATCGTCACCGGCGTCTTCTTGCCACCGATGAGATTGGTACCGAGCTTGACCCAGTCGGTGGTCGCCTTGACCCCGCCGGCAAGCGTCACGCTCGTCGCGGAAAGCGTGTTCGAAAGGCCGAGGTTCGCAGGCGTATCGTTCTGGATCGTCGCGGGCGAGGTACCCACCGAATCATTGAGGTTGCCATTGAAGCTCCAGCGATGCGTCAGCTTCGGCACCGAGGGCGTCCATGCGGCATCGACCGGACTGGAGCCGGCCTGCATCTCGGCGAGGTTGTTGAAGCCATCGCCATCAGGATTGCCCGTGGCCGTCTGGGCAAGGCTGCCGGAGAAGTAGAGCTTCTCCCAACCATCGTTCAGTGTGTCGGCGTCCGAGTCGGGCCATGAGGCGGCATCATTCGGTCCGGTGGCGGCCGTTTCCTCAGCTTCGTTGTTGTTGAAGTCGCCGTCGGGATCGCCGGAGCCATCCTGTGCGGTGATGCTGCTGAAGTTGTCGATTTCCCAAGTATCGGCCAGGCCGTCGCCATCCAAGTCCGTTGGGGTGGAGTTGATATTGGTCGGATTGGATCCCGCTGCGACTTCGGCGGCATTCGAAACGCCATCGCCATCGGAATCGGCGGCACCCGTGGTGACAGCAAGCTCACCCGTAGTGGGGTTGTCGTCATTGTTGCCGAAATACTGGTCTTCGGCGAAGTCGCTCAGGCCATCGCCGTCGCTGTCAGCGTCCTGGACACTCAGGATCACCTTGTCCCAGCCCGGCCAGTTGCCGGTGCTCACATTGCGAATGCCGACACCGATCGAACGGCCGATCGCGGGGCTGCCGGCCGGCACCTTGAAGAGGATCTCATAGCTGCCATTCGAGGTTCCTGTCCTGGCGGTGCTGGTGGGGATCTGGACAAAGCCGGCACCGAGATCCGTGCCATCGTAAATCAGATAGGTATCCCCGGTCGCGTAGCCATTCACGCGGTCATAGGTGAGGCGGATGATATCGTTTGCCTTCGGCTTGTAGGTCGACATGTTCTTCGCGCCATTGCCGCCTTGGCAGAAGCCCTTCATGGTCCCCTGGGTGGCAAGCGTGGCCTCCACGCCGCTGTCGGTGGAAATCGTCGTTTGCTCGGTCCACGTGGCCCAGGCATCGATATCGTCCACTCCGGCACTGCCGTCCCAACCGAGCTTGAAGTTGGTGATCTTCACGGCGCCATCGCGGTACTCGAAGCTGCCGTTGCGCTTCACCAGGCCGATCAGCTCGTGCACCTTCGGTGTGCTGCTGTTGTTGTTCGGATTGGAGGGATAGGTGATCTCCGTTTTGTCCGCCCAGCCATCATTGTCGCTGTCCGCCAGGTTCGGATCCGTGGCTTGATTGGAGAAAGCGGTGTTGAGGGTGCCATTGATCTCCTGGGAGTCGGTCAGGCCGTCGCCGTCCGTGTCGGCGAGTTTCGGATTGGTCGGCAGGTTCCCGAAGGCGACGTTGAGGGCACCGCTGACTTCCGTCCCGTCATTGATCGTGTCGCCGTCGGTATCGGCGAGCGTGGGGTTGGTGCCGCGGGTTTCTTCTTCCTCGTTGCTGAGGCCGTCATTGTCGCCATTGGTCACACCGTCGGTGCCATTCTGGGTGGCGATGCTACTGAAATAGAAGAGCTCCCACTTGTCCTCGAGGCCGTCACCGTCTGCATCCGGATTGGTGGTTACGGTGGGATTGGTTAGATTCGCGATCGGAGTCGGATCGACGTAGATGTCGTCCATCAGGATATTCGAGGTCGTCGAATTCGAGAGGATCGCGAATGAGGCCAGCGGATTGGCGGCGACTCCATTGCGGAAGTTCCACGTGCCGTCGGACGAGACCAGTTCGGTACGGGTATTGTACGTCGGATCGCCATCGCGCTGCACGTAGATCCGGAACGTGTCGGTGGTGGTATTGATGACGCACCAGAAGTTGTACCACACGCCGGTGGTCATGGTGAACAAGGAGCGCGTCGTCGCGCCATCGCGCGCTTGGAAGGTCGTGCCGGACGGGCTGGCATTCTGAACCTCATAAGTCGCGAAATCGGTGAGCGATGGCGGGCTCACGTCGGAAAGGCCGAAGGAGATGTTGTTGGAGGTTCCTTCAAGACGCAGGCGATAGAACAAGGTGCCTTCCGCCGCATCGGGAATCGCCGTCGGCAGGATCTTGTAGGCGTCATTGGTGCCAAGGTGCTTGAGCACCTTGTTCGCCGCATTGGAAGGATCGGCGATGACCGTGGAGGTGGTGGTGTCACCGGCGGTCACGACCCATCCGTTTTGTCCTCCGATGGCGCCATTGGTGAGCGCATTGAAGGTTTCCACCGCGGAGAAGGCGGCGTGGGCTTGCCAGGTCGTGCCGAGCAACATCACGGCCGGCAGAACCGGCCTGATCGAGGTTTTCATGGGTTTGTTTCGGGAGGCGAATCCACACGCTTCGCAGAAGGTCCGGCGTGATGGCTTCGCGGTTTGGGTTTGCGAGCCGGGGACGGCCGGAACGCTGCCATGACGCAGCACTCCGGCTTTTCCCTTCTGTCATACAGATCCCTGAACCGCAGCGAATCCACACCCCCCCAATCGGGGGGAAATCGGCAAACCCCCCGGCACGAAAAACCGGGAACCGCTTTCGCAGTTCCCGGTTTTGAACCCTTAACTAACCCTGAAATTGGAACGCCGCTTCATCACGGCTGGGTCACCCGCAAGCGGACGAAGTCCCTGACAAGCGGTCCCGGGAAGGTGTACGAGATCGCCGAGCCGCTGTTCACCGTCGGCGCGATCACGCTCCAGGCATCGGCACCGCCGACATCGGAGGACTCCTCGATGGCGTAGCTCACGTCGCCATTGCTCACCGCGAGGGCGCGTTTTGCGAAGGTGACCGTGAGACCGCTCATGCTGCCGACGCTGCCATTGGCCGCTGCGGGATTGAGGCCGTCCACGGCGTACTCGACCAGATTGCTGATGCCGTCATGGTCCGGATCGTCGGTGGGATCCTGATCGGCAACGGCGAGACCGAAGCCACTGATCCACCCCCCGAAGCCCGGCTGGGCCACATTGAGCGTGCCGGTGATCTCGTCGAACCGATAGTTGCCCAGGGACCATGACCGCGTTCCGGCAGCCCCGCCACTTGAGGTGAAGCCGGCGACGTTGAAGGTCGCGCCGTAGGTCTTGGTGCCGCTATTGGCCACGAGCGCCCAGCTATGGCCGATGGTCGTGCTGGCTCCGCTCAGGTCGATATTGAGCGTGCCATTGAGAGTCACTGCACCGGTTCCAGTGATGGAGTTCGTAGTGCCATTCGTGGTGGGCACGAACTTCATGGAGCCGGTGTCGGTGAGCGTGAACGGACCGTTTGCCGTCAGGTTACCCGTCCACGTGCTGTTGCTGGCGAAGCTCAAGGTGCCGCCGCTGGCGGTCAGTCCGCCGCTGCCCGAGATCGGGCCGCTCAACGTGAGTGGACCATTCGATCCCGTGTAAGTGGACGCCGAGCGGATGGTGACATTGCCCGCCACGGTGATGAGGGCATTTCCACCGGCTTGGTTGAGGTTGCCGCCGTCCAGCATGAGCTTGTTGAAGGCGACCGTGTGCGCGCCCGTGGACTTGAAGTTCACCCTGCCGCCGGTGGCGACCACGAGACGGTTGCCTGGGAAGGTGATGGTGGTGTTGGCCGGCGTGCTGTCCGGAGTGCGGAAGCTATCCACGGCGACGTAGTAGTTCATGCCGGCGAGCGGTCCGAAGCCATCGCTCCAGTGCCCGACATTGCCATTGAACGAGGTGGTCGCTCCATTGCCATCACCCGCGGTGAGGCGCGCGCCATCGGCAAAGCCATCGCCATTGTTGTCGATGAAGCTGCCGCTCGACTTCATGTCGGTGGAATCCACGACCAGCTCCTGCTTGTTGCTGGCGCCATCGCCGTCGAAGTCGGTGAAGGGCGCCTGCACCAGATCGGAGGGCTCCACGATGCCGTCATTGTCGCCGAAGGTGGCGTCCTCGAAGGTAAGGTCATCCCAGCCATCGCCATCGGTATCGAACGCCGTGGCGGTGGTGAGGTCGGAGGGCTCGATGATGCCATCGTGGTCACCGAAGGTCATGTCTTCCCAGCCGTCATTGAGACCGTCGAAATCGGTATCAGGCCAGCTCGATGGATTGACCGGATTGCTGCCGTAGGTGAACTCCATCAGGTTGGTCACCTGGTCGCCGTCATAGTCGGAGCCTGGCAAGACCTCGTTAATGTTGGTGATTCCGTCGCTTGGGTTTGCATTGATGATCTGCTGCTCCCAGGAATCGGCCATGCCATCCAGATCGGTGTCAGGGTCCGTCACTCGGAACAAGCCGGTGGATTCGCTGAACTGGTACCACACCGAACCGGCAGTCTTGGTCCAGAGGCGGCTGCCCGCGACACCGGCATCCGCGGTGAAGCCCGGGATAGTGAAGTTCGCCCCGTAGCTCTCGGTCAAGGTGCCGGGCTCCAGGATGGACCACGTTTCATTCAGCGTGGTGCCAGTGAGACTCGTGTCGATATTGAACGGACCATTCAAAGTAACGGTGCCGGTGCCGCCAATACCGATCGGCGTGGTGGTATCGCCGTGCACCGGCTTGATGTTCACGCTGCCGGTGGTGCCATTGCCGACCACGAGCTTTCCAGTGACGGCATAGCGACCGGTGAAGCTGTTCGTGGCGGTGAGCGTCACGTTGTTGCCGCCCGTGATATTGAGAATGCCGGACCCACTGATCGGGGCATTGACGATCATCGGCCCGTTGTTGCCGGACAGGGTGGAGCCGGTGTTGCGAACGGAGATTGCGCCATTGAGATTGACGGTGGTGCCATTCGGCGTAACCGCCTGATTCACCAGACCACCGGAGAGGACCAGATTTGAAATGGTCAACGTGCCGTTGTTCTTCCAAGCCAACTGTCCACCAGTCGCCACGAGCAGGCGGTCGCCGGGGAAAGTGAAGTCGGCAACAGTGTCACGGGTTCTCAGCCCGCTGACCGCGACTACATACTTCTGTCCGGCTACGGTAGCGGCTTCATTGTCCCAATTGATGCCATCGATGAAGGAGGTGGTGGTGGCGCTGTTCACATCGCCTGCGCGCAGGTAGTGACCATCGCCGAGGCCGTCGCCATCGAGGTCCGGGAAATCGGCGGCATTGTGGGGATCGGTGAACGAGAGGGATTCCTGATAGTTGAAGGCGCCGTCACCATCCGGATCGCCGCCGGCATTCGCCGGGGTCAGGTCGGAAGGCTCGATGGTACCGTTGTTGTTCCCGAAGAAGGTGTCCTCATAGGCGTCGGAGAGGTAGTCGCCATCATTGTCGCTGCTCGTGGCGCGGGTGAGGTTCCCGAAGGTGAAGATCTCCCAGCCATCATTGAGGCCATCGAAGTCGGTGTCCGGCCAACTGGTGTTGTCGTTCGGGTTGGTGTGAGCGACAGCTTCCTGGGCGTTGGTGTTGTGGTCGCCATCCGGGTCCGCGTTCTTGTCGTTCTGTACGGTCAAGTCGGAGGGTTCCACGAGCCCATTGTTGTTCCCGTAGTACTGGTCCTCCCAGAGGTCGTCCAGGCCATCGCCGTCATTGTCGAGCGCCGTGGCGGTGGTGAGGTCGGACGGCTCGATGATGCCATCGTGGTCGCCGAAGGTGGCGTCTTCCCAACCGTCATTGAGGCCGTCGAAATCGGTATCAGGCCACTCGTTCGGATTGGTCGGGCTCGTGCCGTAGGTGTACTCCATCAGGTTGGTCGCCTGGTCGCCATCGTAGTCGGAACCGGGAAGCACTTGAGCGATCGTGGTGATGCCATCGCTCGGATTGGCATTCACGATCTGAAGCTCCCACGAGTCCTCCATCCCGTCCGCGTCGCTGTCGAGGCTGACCAGCTTGCTATTCGCCGTGGTGAACTTCCAACCGGAGCCGCGCCATTCACCGGGCGTTACTTCCGTCCAACCGGTCACGGTGAAGTTCGTGGTATAGGTCGGTGTCACGCCGCTCACCAAGGTGTAGCCCGAGGGATTCGGCGAGGTGACCCCGCTGATATCGATGGTGAAGTCGCCATCAAGGGTGACCGCGCCCGTGCCTTGGAGCTTGTTGCTTGTCGAATTGCCAACGACGAACTTGAGGCCTGCATTGTCGGCGAGGACCAGGCTGCCTGCATTGAGAGTGGTACTGCCGGTGTAGGTATTGACGCCGGAAAGCGTCAGAATACCCGCACTGTTCTTGGTCAAGCCGCCGTCCGCGGTGCTGCCCAGTCCGCTGTCGTGAAGCAGGGGCTGACCGATCGTGAGGTCGAAGCTGTTCGTGTCGATGATTGCGCCTCCGGCCTTCACGTTCGCGGCGGTCAGGCCGGTCATGAAGGCGGTGGTGGCGACAGTCGGTTTCAGGCTGCCGCCGTTGAAATTGAAGGTGCCGGTGCCTGCTCCCTTGAAGACCTTCAGGGTGGTCAAGGTGCCACCGTTCAGATTGACCGTGCCGATACCTCCAGAGACGGTGCCGATCTTGACGCCAGACTGGGCATCGGTGGTGTTTGCATTCGAGCTGGTGACCGTTGCTCCGGAGCCGATGTTGAGCGTGCCTGTCGCACCGCTGACGTTGCCAAGCGAGATCGAACCATTGGTATTGGTGGCACCGGTACTAGTGGTGCTGAGAATGCCGCCGCTGTTGACGTTCGCGATCACCTCGCCACCGGCGTTGCCAATGACAATGCCCGCAGTATCGCTGGCGACCGAACGGGTGATGGTGCCCGCGACGTTGATGTTCGCCGTTCCCCCAGTGACGCCTGCGAAGACCGTGTCGCGATTCGCTCCCGCGCTCTTGTCGATCTTCGCGCCGGCAGCGACGTTGAGCACCGCACCATTGTCCAGGCCGACGCGGCTGCCGAAGCCCGTGGCGGACAGGTTCACCGTCACGTTGTTGCCAAGCGTGGCGGTCTTGCCCGCAGCCACCCAGATGCCGGTATTGGCGGCAGTGGCGACGCCGCCGGTGGAATTGTTGATGGTGGCGGTGAGGATGGTCGGAGCTGCCGCACTGATCGTGTAGCCGCTGTTGTTGAAATTGACGTTCACCGTCGAGAGCGCGGCATCCAGTGTAACCGCATAGGTGCCATCGGCTCCTCCGAACACGGCGGTATTGGCCGCAGCCCAGATGACGTTGGTTCCGGCGTTATTCCACACCACGTTTCCCGCGGTGGTATTCCAGTTGCCGTTGCCGGGATCGATGGTTGCCGCGTTGGTGGTATTGCCCGGATCCCAAGTGAAGTTCGCGGCGTGGGCGACGGTCAGGGTGAGCGCCACGACGACAGGGGCTACAAGGCCAGCGAGGAAGGGATTGGTGCGAGTGGGTTTCATGAATGCTCTTCAGGTTCTCAATGAACGGCCAAGAGGCAGCCGGTCGATACGGGAGAGGAAGCGGTTGCCGTTAGGCAGGGTTTCACGGAGCCCGATGGAATTGGAACGGGCGGTTCCGATGCTCGCAAATGAACGTCGGTGCTTCGGAGAAATCACCCCCCCATGAGGGGGGAATTCCC
Source organism: Luteolibacter sp. Y139 (assembly GCF_038066715.1). Lineage (NCBI taxonomy): Bacteria > Pseudomonadati > Verrucomicrobiota > Verrucomicrobiia > Verrucomicrobiales > Verrucomicrobiaceae > Neoluteolibacter > Neoluteolibacter soli. The sequence continues at coordinate 97,417 of NZ_JBBUKT010000012.1, forward strand.
GCTGCCACAAGCGTTTCAGCTCGTTTCAAATGTACGCGCCTGTTCCGGGCAACGATCTGTTAGATCGTTTTCTTTCTCACGGATGACAAATCCACGGCGTTGCATTCACCGTGAAAGGAATCGCCTTGTCGCCGGTTGAAACCGGCACCTTTTTGGCCTTCACTTGAAAGACCGGGAGGATCGGAAAGCGCTGCCCTGACTTCGGGTCGGTGAAGGTCTGGTAGCTCTCTCCCTGCTTCTCGATGAGGAGCCATGCCCCGAACAAACTGCCCGGAATCTCGCCGATGAGGATGTCCAGGTCGATGATCTCGCCCTTCTTGCAAGTGAACCAATCGCCTCGCTTCATTTTGCCGGCCCAGCAGGGAATCGCGTCGTTCGGTGCGGGCTCTTTCCACTTGCTGTAGTTCTTGTGGGCGCCGAAGAGCGAGACCAGCTCGGTCTTGTCATTCACGCCCACTGCAAGAACATCGTCCGCAATGCCGACGAATCGGTAGGTGCCATCTTCCGGTGGTGAGACCTGTGCCTTGTAGATGACGAACCACTGCGAAGGCTGGACGATACCTTCGAGCCCGAAGGCTTGTGGCGCGCCCCAGGCGCTCATCGTCGGAATGAGCACCTCTGTGGCATACAGCGGCTTGGTCGCGCGAAAATAGCGGCTGAGCACATTCTCGTCCCAGCCGCTGTCGAGGAATGCGGCGAGGGTTTCCAGGTGATTGACCCCCGCAGGCAATGGCTGGCGTTTCTGGTTCTGCTTGAGGTCGTAGAAGATGCCGAGCATCGAGCCTTCCGTCTTCTTCGAGGAGCCGAATGCACTCTCCGTTTCCTCCTGCGCGCGAGCCGGACCAGTCGTGAGTAACGCACCTACGATGAATGTCGTAATTCGAGCGATCATGGCGAGGCGGCGTCCTGGGTTTCTTCCGCGAGGTTCTTGATGTACTGGTTCACCATCGTCTCGTACTCCGGCGCGGTCTTCTCCTGCTTGAGCAGTGAGAGCGCATCCCGCTGAGCATCGCTGGCTTCCGTGAGATTGGAAAAGACCGGGCCACCGGCTTGAATCGCGGCGGCGAACGGGCTCTCTCCACCTTGCCCTTGTTGCTGCTGTTGTTGCGCAGCCAGCTTGATCGCCGCTTCTTGAAGACCGGCGAGGGCTTCGTTGATCTTCTCGTTCGTGTGGTAGAGGTTGTGCTCCACCTTGTCGCCAGTGGCCGCGAGCTTTGAGAACTGGTCGGCGTCCGCCAAAGCTTGATGGACTTCCTGACCGACGGCCGCGCCCGCTTTCTTCGCTTCCTCAGTCCCACTGGCAAGGTTCTGCCGGGACTGCTCGACGCGAGACTTGGAATCGAGCTTCTCGGCATTCTGGCGGCGGGCGAGCTCGACATTGATGCGCGCGTCCACCAGTTGCTTCATGGCCGCCTGGATGGCGGCGGCTTCCGGGCTGAGTTGGGGTTCTTGTGCAGGCTGGGCGGACCCGTTTGCATTGGCGGCGAGTTGATTGGCCTGGGCCTCCAAGGCCTCGCTCATGGCGCTCATGTCCTTGGCGAGTTGCTTCTGCCCATCCGCAGTGCTGGACACCAGCGGGACGTTGTCATGGAAGTCCTCATGCTTCAGGGCCTCACCAAGCTCTCCTGCACGGGTGGAGGCCTCGGCGGTCTTGGCTCCATTCCCTGAATCGAGTGACTTGATGCGGTCCTGCAGGACTTCCAGCCGGTCACCGATCGCGAACTGGTCGCGCATCGAGCGGTTCTTCTGCTCGCCCCAGACCTTCGGTGTCCGGTTGGCGAGGCCATCTTCCTTCACGGACAAGTCCGAAAGCTGGGAGGCCAGATCGCGCAGGCGTTCTTCATTCGAGCGAGCGCCATCGAGCGCGGCGATGATCGAACGAAGCGTGCCGGATACGCCCTCTTGAGCCGGGATTGCGGAGATGGAATCGCCCGCCTGGACCGCAGACCTGGCTTGTTCCTCGAGTTTGTTAGAGCGCGCGGTTTCGAAGGCCTGCTTGAAGTGAGTGGCCGCCGGGGCCATTGGATCCTCCGCCACTTTCGCCAATGCCGTCGTGACAAGCCCGGTTTCCTTCTCCAGTGCCGCCTGCTCCGCCGCCACGCGCGCCATCTCCGTGGTCAGACGCTGCTTCTTCCGATTCAATTCGAAGACGCGCTTGCCTTCCTCGTCGCCACGCTGAGGCCCGGGCAAGTCGGCAGGGAGCGCGGCGACTTCCTTCTTCAGTTGCTCCGCGGTGAGGCCGAGGCCGGCCAGTTCCTTCGCGATGCCGCGATTTACACGCAATGCGGCTGCCTGCCGCACCGCCAGATCCTCCACCCGCTTCTGCATCGCCGCTTGATCGGAATACAGGGATAGCTGATCGGCCAAGGCCCGCAGGCGGGTCTGGATCTGCTTCTGTCCACCGTCGGCCTTTTCAAGATTGTCCCGAAAACCCGTTCCCTCGGACGAACGGCTGGCATCTAACAAAAGCTGCACCAGCTCCGGCATGTCGTGTCCGGAAATACCGTCGAGCGAGGCCACCGATTCCTTCAGTTTGGCGACTTCCACGGCAGCGATCCCATACCGCTCGTAGTCATGAATAATGGCGGCCAAGTCCTCCTTCATGCGGGCGGTATTTGTCTGAAGTGTCGTTTGCGAGACGCTCGCCCGATAGGCACCGGTCCTCTCATCCTCCTGCTGAGCCAGCACGGGCAGGAGAAGAATGGTCACTGAGGCGATGAAGGAGATGGATTTCACAGTCGTTCGGCTCAGGGGTTGGAATGTTGCAGGCGTTCGTTGACCGAGCGTTGCTGTTCGTAGAGGCGTTCGATCTCGGCGGCCTTTTGCCCCAGCAGCTCAAGGAGCTCCAAGCGCTTCTCTTGCTCGGAAACGACCTTCAGCGTGCGCTCGGCACTGCGGCCGATGCGAGGCGCGTCCGCGTGGTTGTCGGTCGCTTCGATCGAGAAAGTGATGCTGTAACCGGTGCTTACTTCCGGGACGAGAAGGGCGAGGTTCCAGGAGAAGGTGTGCTTCCATGTCGTCTTTCCCGGTGGCACCGCCAACGGCACTTGGCCTTCTTCGCCTTCCTCGGTACTTCCGTCCGGCATCATGCGGTAAACCCGATAAACCAGCTTCGCGGTGTGAATCCCGAAGTCATCGCTGACCTCGAAGGAAACCGGCACCGTGTCATTGGCGATGACCGTGGATGCCTCGTCCTTCGGCGTGTGGATGGTCACCGCCGGTGCACGATCGCGAACCAACTCTACCGGATACACCGGGTCCTTCACCGACTCCACCTCTTCATTGCTTGTCATATGGATGCCGAGGGATTTCCACCCTTCGCTCGACACCGCGACTTCCGCGCGGAAACTACGGCGATCTGCCTCAATGGTCAGCGGTAGCGCTTGCGCTACCCCACCGATTCGCAACTCACCCGCACGCAGAGGTCTTGTGGCCGTTCCTTCGATCCGCAAGGTCGAGCCTTCGAGCAGCTTCAATGAGGTCGGGGTGAGCTCCGACTCCGACAAGCCAGTGTATGCAGGTGGAACCTGTACGAACTTCAGCCCCTCTGCCACTGGCGGAAAGCGCACGCTCACCTGATGCTCGCGTCCCACGCCGTCATTGAGCAAGAAGTGGTAGCTGAAACCTTCGCGAAGGTTTGCCATCGGCAGGCTGAATTCGTCCGGTGACTTGTCGGAACGTGGAACCATCACGGTTTCCGCGGGCCTGCCCGCATACGAGATGACCACCTTGCCATCCGGCGGAATCTCGCCGGACGCATTGGCTGTTAGAATAGCCTGGCCACCTTCATCCACCGTGAGGTCCTCCGTCACCGAAACGACCTGGGTGGCCGCTGGCAGCGCCACATCGGCGAGCAGGATCCTTTGCACCAGCAAGCCGGAGAGAGGCTGGCATAGCACGATGGCCAATGCGGCGAGAGCCACCGGCGCCACTGCGCGGGTCAACAGCTTCTTCAAGCGATCGGGCCGCACGACCTGACGAACCACTTCCGCTGACGAGACACGTTCTTCGACATCAGAAATCAGCCGCGCGACCAGCGGTCGCGAGCGCACCGAAACGTCCGCATCAGGCGATGTCAGTTCCACCACCGACACCAAGGCGCTGCGGAAATCCGGAATGCCTCTTTCCACCAACAGGGCCGCGCCTTTGCGATTGAGACGTCGTTTCCATGCGCGGACCGCGAATCGATCTAACAGAATCAGCGCGCCGATCACATCAAGCACCAGCAGCACACAACGGGCGCTCCACGGCAGATGAAACACGCGGTCGGCCACGGCTTGCAGCAACCAGGCCGTGGCGAGCGTCGCCACAAGCAGCACCGGAAACAGGGCCAGTGCGAATGCCAGTTGCCGGCGCCTCACTCGATCCAGCGTGCGCGCCACCGTCGCGGGCAAGTGGAGCTCGCGGGATGCGTCAGAGGAAGGAGGTGGTGCGCTCATCATTTCAGACGGGACAACCGGCGCAGGGTCCATTCGGCGAAAAGCAGCAGGCACAGGCCGCCGAGAATCCATGTCGAATAGTAGAGTTCCAGCTTGCGATGACTCGCAACGCGAACGCTGGTCGCGGCGATCCATTCGGGCAGATGGTGAAGATCTTCCTCACGTAGAAAGCGTCCACCGGCCGCAGCGGCCATGTTCCTCAGCAAGCGGTCATCGAGCTGCGTTTGCTTGCCTTCCAGATCGGGATCGGTCACCTCGAACTTCAGCACGCCCTCCGGATCGTGCACGGTGTGGAAAGCGTAGCTGCCGGGTTCTTCCGCAATGAACTCGGCACGGAAGAAGTTCTTTCCGGTAGCGAAGAGATTGATGCTGCGCGTCGATGAGGGTGTGGACCCGCCCGGCTTGGTGTAGACGAGTTGCGCTTCGAGCGACGGAACGATCAGCGGTTCGTAGTTGCCGGTGTAGGCATTGCCGGAAATGACCACGCGCTCGCCGGCCTCGTAGTGCTTGCGATCGGTGCGGAGCTGGGTAAGTGGCGATGCTCCGTCCAACAACTGCAGCGCGAGAGTCTGCATGATCTGGCCCCAGAGGATCGAGTAGTACTTTTCTCCCGTGCGGCTGCGCCAGCGGTAGGTCTCGTCGGTGCCGAAGTAAACGCACTTGCCGGAGCCGTAGCCTTGCATCGCGAAGACGGGCTGCTTGCCGTAGCGACCCGCGGTGGACGAACGCGAGTCGGTCAACAGCACGTCCGCACCCGGCTTCACCCGGGCAACCGGTGCGACCCAGCGGACGCCGGGAAAGTTCGCCCAGATCCGCTCGTTCTCCGCGGCATCGCCATCCATCTGGAGGTAAGGCGAACGACGGCCTGCAGGCGACAACTCCAGCGGGAACGGCGCGGAATCGCGCTGCATCCGCATGGCCCGCGGCTTGGTGGTGTCGGGCAAGACCGGCAGCAGGATTTCCAACGGGGTGCCAAGGTAGGACGAGGGATTGAAGTTCGGCCCCGCGAGGAAGATGATGCCACCGCCAGCTTCCACCCACTCGACGATCATTTCCATGCGGTCCTGGCCGAGGTCCCTCGGACTGACGTCACCAAGGATGAGCACCTGTGATTCAAAGAGACCTTCGCGCGTCGATGGTAGCGACGGAAGGAAGGGCGAGTCGGGTTTGTTAGAAAGACCGGGCTCGCCATCAATCATCACGCTCTTCACCACGAGCCGCTGGTCGCGCTGGAGGTAATCGAGCAAGAAGCGGAAGTCCCAGCGTGGCTCCTGCTCCACCAGCAGGACACGGAACTTCTTGTCGGTGATGCGGGTGGTAGTGGCCGCGCTGTTGTTTTCTCGACCAACCTCTTCATCGCGCAACGGCACCGCAATCTCCAGCTTCGCTTCGCCCGGCTTGGATGGCACGTAGCTCAGCGAGACCTCGCGCGTTTCATCGCCGCCCAGGGTGAGTTCGGCTTTCGCCACGACTTCACCATCCGCCTTCAGCTCGACCACCGATGGCTTCTCCTCGAGGGCACGCGAAATGACCTTGGCGTGCACTTCAAGGCGTTCGTCCACGAAGGCGAGGCTCTGGGCCGTAACCTCGGCCACCTCGATGTCCGGCGGCGAGCTGACGCCCACGCCGTAGATGAAAAGCGGGACGTTCTTCTCGCGGGCAATCTGCGCGGCCTCGATCGGCGAAGAGCCGCTGTTGTTGCCACCATCGGTGATGAGCACCACGCCACCGAGCGGTTGGCTGCGGGGCTCTTGGATCACCTGTCGCAGCGCCTCGCCGATCGCGGTGGTGGGTCCACTACTCTCGATGACGGGAAACTTTACCGAAGGCGGAGCCTTGTCTTTGCCCGCGATCATCTCGGGCGAGCCGAGAGGCTTGAGCACGTTCCCGAATTGATAGAAGCGCAGGTCGGAGCCAGCGGAAAGGCGCGTCCACAAGTCCAGCTTGCGGTTGTCACCGAGGCGCTGGATGAGTTCATGGCGGCTCAGGTTCTTTACCTGTTCCACCACGTTCGCATCGGTCTTGGCCTCGATATCGCTGGCCGGATCAATGAGTCCCGCGGCGATGGCCGCCCGATTGATGTCGGCGGGAGTGTCGCGCCGATCGGGCAGACTCATGCTACGCGAGCTGTCCACCACCATGGCCAGCGGCTGCTTCACCGGATGATACTCGGTGAAGTGAATCACCGGCTTCGCGAGCAAGGCCGCTAGCACCGCGACGGCGACCAGCCGCAGGGTGGCCAATATGGATTTCTTCGGCCGCGAGACGCCGGAAGCGCACCGGAGATACGCAACGACCGTCAATGCCGCGAGAAGGACGAAGATCAGAAACGCCCATGCCGGTGCCAGACCTTCGTAACCCCACGTCCACGTGCGCTGGACGCCGGTGGCATCCGCGAGCAGGAACGAAGATGGAGCGGGAAGGTTCATGCTAGCGGGCGTAGCTCATGCGATGGGCCATGGCGGCTTCTGCTACGAATAATGCAACCACCGCCCAAATCAGCGTGGTCCAGAATTCCTTCTTCACCACCATGCGGGCGTCGCCGCCGGTCGCGCTGGTGCGCGGCACCTCGGCAAGTTCGGTCATCACGGCGGGATCCACCGGTCGCAAGTCCGACTCACTGGAAGCAAGCTGCACCGCAAAGTCAGCTACCGGTTCATTCGCGACTTCGATCTGATAGACACCCGCCTTCTCCGTGGCGCCATAGCGAAGGTAGCTGCCCGACTCATCGCTGGCGACTTGGCCGGCGGTGCGGGCATTGGCAGCATCCGGTGCCTTCACCGTGAAATCCTTGCCAGCCAGCGAATCATCGACGGGCATGCGAAGGGTCTCTCCCGGAGCCAGATTGAGGTTCGCGCGGTTGCGGTCGTGGACGAATCCCGTGATGCGTTGAAGAAAGGGAACGAAGGCCGGATGCAGCGGCAGGTTCGTCCATTCACGAGTCAGGTTGGCATTGAAGAGCAGCACCGTGCCCTTGCCATGCCGCCACTCGGCGAGCGATGGCTTGCCATCGGCAAAGGCGAGCACTGTAGCCGCATCGCTCTTCAGCGTGAGAGGGCAATGCCGCGTGAACTTCACCGAGCCAAGGCCACCGTTCGACGATTCGTTCCAGAAGCGGGTGATCTCATGTGTGAAGCCATCCTTTTGCCATGCCACCGGCGCCTCGTTGGCTGCTGCTTCCACGGGTGCGCCCAAAGTGCCGGGAAGCATCTTCACCAGCCCCTCCGGCGTGCCTTCGGCTCCGAGCCCGCTGGCAGAGCCTGGGAAAACCACGACATTGCCGCCGCTCGTCACGTAGGTATCCAGTGCTTCCGCCGCCTCGCCTGTTAGACCGGCGGGCTCGCAGAGGAAGACGATCTCGGGTCGCTCGTCTTTCGCGGCGGCAATCATCGTCGCCAGTTCCGCAGCATTGGCGAATCGCGGCGCAAGGAAGTAATGCTCCGCCTGCTCGCGTGGCACCGGCACCAAGGCACGGGAAAGGAAGTAGCCCGCCTGTGCCATTGCTTCACCGGCCACAATCACCACGTCCATGCGTCCGGCGACGTCCAGCGCTACATTTCTCTGATTGTCGCACGCCAGTGCATCGGCTGGCACGGTGGCGGTGACGAAATGCGGACCGGCATCGGTGAAGCTGAGATTCATGGTCACCGCCTGAGTTTCACCGGGCGCGATTGCCGGAATAGTCGCCGAGCCCGCAGGCTGTGAGCCATCGATCGTGAAGTTCACCGCGAGCCCGTTCACCGGAGCAGCGCCGGAGTTTAGCACTTCCGCGCGGATGCGCACCGGCTGTCCGACCGAAGGAACGCCGCCCTCCTGACTCAAGCTCGTGATCCCGAGGTTCTCACTCGCCGCTTCTCCAACGACGACAGGCCGGATGACGATCTCCGGATGCTCGCGAGCCAGTAGCTTCAATTCATCGCGCTTCAGAAAGGCAGTGGCTTGGCCGTCGGTGTAGATGCGGATCTCGCGCGGATGGCCGGTTACGTTCTGCAGCGCTTCCACGGCCGAGCGCAGCGCTTGAGAGAAGTCGCTGGCGTAGTCGCTCACCACCGCCTCATCGAGGGACTTGCGGACCATCGCAAAGTCATTCTCCGGCTTGCCGATCAAGGGAACCGTCCGCGACCCAGCGAGATAGAGCCCGACCAATGACTGCGAATCCTGTTGATCAAGCCACGAGCGAATTTCCGATTTGGCGCGATCGAAGCGGCTTTGCGCGCCATCCGATTGTCCCATGCTTGCCGAGTGATCTAACAAAATCACGGCGGCCACCGGCTCGCTGCCGCCACCCACACCGAGGCCTTTCAATACCGGCCGCGCGAACGCGAGCACCGCCAGCGCGATCACGAGGCAGCGCAGGACCAGCAGGATCAGCTCATCCAGCTTCACGCGGCGCTGGTTCTTGAGCACCGCATCGTTGAGGAACCTCATTGCGCCCCAGGCGGTCGATTTGACCCGGAACTTGTTGAGCAGGTGAATGAGGATCGGCACGCCCACCGCGGCCAATCCACCGAGCACCCATGGAGAAAGGAAGCTCATGGCCTATTTGCCGACCTTCTGCCGGAAGGCGAGGTAGCCGCTCAGGGTTTCAGCGAGATCCTTGCCGGTATCGACCAGCAGGTAGTGGGCTTGATATTTGTCGCAAATGCGGCGGACGCGCGTCTGGAACGCCCCGATGTTTTCAAGATACGAGCGCCGGAAATCGTCGGGAGAAATCTTGAGCCGGTCTGCGCCTTCGAGATTGCGGAACTCCCAGGTTCCATCGAAAGGGAAGGTCAGCTCGTAGGGATCGAGCGTGTGGAAGACGATCACCTCGTGGCCACTGTAGGTGAAACGTTCCAGCGCGCGGCCGAAGCCTTCTTCATCATCGATGAGATCGCTGATGATGATGACGATGCCACGACGACCTGCTCCGCGAGAGACTTGTTGAAGGGCAGTGCCGAGATTGGTTCCGCCAGTGGCCTTGAAGGCGGAAAGGCGGTCCATGATGTGCTGGATCCGCTGGAGGTTGTCCGTACGTGGGATGGACTCACGGATCTCACCATCCACGAGCGCGAGCGCCACGGCATCGCGCTGCAGCAGGATGATGTGCGCCAGGCAGGCGGCCATGATCTTGGCGAACTGGAGCTTGGTCAGCTTGCCCGAGCCGTAGTTCATCGAGGCGCTGCCATCGACCACCAGATGAGTGACGAAGTTCGTGTCCTGCTCGTACTGGCGGATGTAGTAGCGGTCGGAGCGGCCGAGCACCTTCCAGTCGAGATGCCGCGTGTCATCACCCGGCGCGTATTCACGGTGTTGCGCGAACTCGATGGCGAAACCATGAAAAGGCGAGCGGTGTTCGCCGACACGATAGCCTTCAACGATCTTGCGCGCCATGATGCCGAGCGCTTCGCCCCGCGACACGGCATCCGGATCCAGTAGGTCAGCGTTCATGTTTCGGAACAGCCGCGAGGACGCGCTTCACGATCTCGTCCGAGGTGATGTTCTCGCTCTGCGCGCTGAAGTTCACCGCGATGCGGTGGCGCAGGATCGATGGAGTCACCGCCGCCACGTTGTCGCAACCGGCATAGACCTGGCCATGGATCATCGCATGCGCCTTTGCCGCCATGATCAGGCTGAGGCTGGCGCGGGGACCTGCGCCAAAGCTCAGGTAGCGGGCGCAATCGGCCAGCGCGTATTCCTCATGTGGACGGGTGGCGCGGACGAGGTTGAGCGCGTATTGGTACACGTGATCGGCGACCGGCAGGGCCTTCACGGTTTCTTGCATCGATTCGATCATGGTGCCGTCGAGCACGGCTTGGGGCTTTTCGCTCTTCGCGCCGGTGCCGCGCTTCATCACCTCAAGTTCCTCCTTCTCCTTGGGATAGCCGACGTGGATGAGGAACATGAAGCGATCGAGCTGCGCTTCTGGCAGTGGATAGGTGCCTTCCTGTTCCAGCGGATTCTGCGTCGCCAGCACGAAGAACGGCGATGGCAGCGGACGAGTGACCCCACCCACGGTCACGCGGCGCTCCTGCATCGCCTCCAGCATCGCGGCCTGCGTCTTCGGCGGGGTGCGATTGATTTCGTCGGCGAGCACGATGTTAGAGAACAAGGGCCCGGGGTGGAACTTGAACTCCTTCGCGCCGGTCACGGGGTCCTGATGAATGACCTCGGTACCCGTAATATCGCTCGGCATCAGGTCGGGCGTGAATTGGATGCGGCGGAAGGTGAGATGAAGCGTGTCCGCGAGCGTGGAAATCAAGAGCGTCTTCGCCAGTCCGGGCACACCGACGAGTAGCGAATGGCTCTTGGTCAGGATCGAGATCATGATCTGCTCGATCACGTCCTTCTGGCCAACAATCACCTTCTCCAACTCCTTCTGCACCGCGGCATACACCCGGCGGCATTCGTTGATGGCATCCGGAGTCACGGGAGCAACATCCGCCGGCTTCGGCTGGGCAAGGGTTTCAGACATGTTCATGGAAGACGGGTTCGGAGAATGTAGGACGCTGCCAGCGCGGTGGCAATCTCACCCCGGGGGCGCGTGTCAGGATGTGACGATATTTGCGGGCAGAACGTTGCTCCCCAATCGGGGGGAATTCACGACCGGAACCCTGCCGATCGTCGCGGGGAATCCTCTCGCTTCCAGACCCCTTCCGGATAATCTCCGTTGCCATCAAAATGAGACTTCATTTCAAGTCGCTCGCTGCCTCGCTGACCGCCCTTGGATTGCTCGGCTCCTGCGCGCTCATCACGAAGACCCCATCTGCGAGTGCAACGAAACGCAGCCATGGCCATGCCATCACCTTCCAGGCGGGAGAATTCCTGCCAGACCGGCGGCCGCTCAAACCGGAGGACAACCGGGATCTCCGCGAGATGGCACTCAGCCTTCCTATCTGGGACAGCAAGTCCGAGGAATCGGTCCGCTGGGTCTATCAGAACAGTTTCCCCGCTCTCAAAACGAATACCTGGAGAACGCCGACGGATGGAGGGCAGCTTCCCATCCAGGTGAAGCGTCTTCCGGATTCCTGGACGGGAGCCCAGAGGATCGAGCTTTGGACTCCTCCGTCGATGGCCGAGCGATCTCCACGAGATCGAGGTTGGACCTTCATCCTCAAGCGCAAGAAGGGTGGCTGGTTGGTCGAAAGGGGAGCCAACAAGAAAGAGTAGCCACCCCGCCAGTCCCAGCCATGCCAGTGGGAACGTGATGAATGGAAAAGCCGGGAACCGCTTGCGCAGTTCCCGGCCTCCTTGCCCATGATACGTCTGAAGGGGGCTACCGTTACGGGTTCAAGGTGACCTTGTAGAAGGCCTTGGCTCCGGCGGGCAGGCTGTTGTCCGTATAGGTCGTCGTTCCTGCGGCGCCCGGGAACGCGGCGTCCAAGGAAGTCCACGATCCGGCACCCAGGGTGGTGCTGCGTTCGATCTTGAACGTGACACCGGTGGCGCTCGGCCAGGTCAGGCTGAAGCTCGACGGGTCTTTCTGCAGCGCCGTGACCTTGAAGCCCGACGTGCCGTCGGCCGGATTCAGTCCGAGGCGGAACTCGGTGAGATTGTCCGTGCCGTCGCCATCCGGATCGGCACTTCCGGGAAGGGCCTGGGCAGCCGTTCCCTTCGCCTGATTGAGCTCACCGGCAAGGACCAGATCATCGCCACCGCCCCAGTAGAGGTCCTCCCAGAAGTCGCTGAGACCATCGGCATCGGTATCGCGGTCCTGAACGGACAGGGCCACCTTATCCACGCCGGGGAAGGTATTGCCGCCGCCGGTGTTCTTGAAGGCGACACCGAGCGACTGACCGATGCTGGCGTGGCCATTCGGCACCACGAATACCATCTCGTATCCGTCCTTGGCATCAGTCGTCACCTGAATGGTGCTACCCGGGAGCTGGACGATGCCGGAGCCCGTGTTCACCACCAGATAGGCACTGAGGGTGCCAGCAACGGTGCGGGAATAGGTCAGGCGAATCGTGTCGCCCGCCTTCAGCTGGTAGGAGGTCGGATTGTAGACCGCATTGCCCGACTGGAGGAAGGCGTGCTTGGCCCCATGACGGAAGGTCGAGGCGGTCGTCTCCGTGCCGCTGTCATTGGATGCGGTCGATTGCTCGGTCCAGATCGTCCAGTAGGTCACGTCCCCTGCCGCGGCAGTGTCCCAGTTGCCGGCCTTCGCAGCATTGACGGTTCCCGGAACGGGTCCGAGCAGTTCGAAGCTGCCATTGTGCTTGGTGAGACCGATCAGCTCATGGACGTTCGGCACGCTGTTGATGTCGTTCGGATTGGTGCCGTAGTAGAGCGCCTCCACGCCGTCAGCGAATCCATCGAAGTCCGAGTCCACGGCCAATGGGTTCGTGCCGTAGGTATTCACCTCGAGCCCGTCGTTCAATCCATCGCCATCGGTATCCGCGACGTTGGGATTGGTCTGGGTTCCCGTGGTCAGATTCATCTCCACGCCATCGCTCAGGCCATCGCCGTCGGAGTCGGCGAGATTGGGCTTGGTCGGCTGATTGCCGTAGAGCGTGTTCGCGGAGCCATTCAGTTCGACAAGCGTCGGGATGCCATCGCCATCGACATCACCCGCCGGTCCGGCGGCGCGGTCCGAGGCTTCGATCACGCCGTCATTGTCGCCCCACACGAGGTCTTCGTAGGTGTCGTCGTAGCCGTCGGCATCGACATCACTTGGAGTCACACCAAGCCGGACATTGTCAAAGGCTGCCCAGCTTGAGAACGACCTGAAGCCGATGCCGATCCTGCGGCCGATCGCCGGGCTTCCGGCCGGGATCTGGTAGCCCTTGAGCTGGTTGTTGCCCGCAGTCGTCGAACTGAACAGGGAGGCCGTGATCGGCTGGATCGCCCCGTTGGCGTCCTCATAGACGAGATAGGCGTCCAGCTGGTTGCCATTCGACTTGTCGAAGGCGAACCAATAGATGGTTCCCTGGGCGGCCTTGTAGTCGGTGAGGTTATACATCGCATTGCCGCTCTCCATGAAGGCATGCTGGAGGCCGGTGCCGCCTTCGACGCCGCTGTTGTTAGGCGTGGTGTTGTAGGGCGCCCATTCGGTCCAGTAGGTGACATCGGCTGCTCCGGCCTGGTCCCAGCTTGCCCGCTTGGTGCCGCTGGCCACTCCCGGTGGTGGTCCTTGCAACTCGAACTGGCCATTGCGAGTCGAACCATCGATCAGGGCGAACAAGCTCGGCACCACCGCGCGGCTGAACCAATCGGTGGGATTGGTGCGGTTGTTGTATTCGGTCGCATTGTCCTCGCCGTCGCCATCCGGATCGCCGGTGGCGATCTGAGCCAGCTCACCGGCCTCGATCACACCATCACGATCGCCGAAGTAGTACTCTTCCCAGCCATCGTTCAGGCCATCACCCACACCGTCTTCGGTATCCGGCCAGCTGAGGTTATTCAGCGGGCTGGTGAAGGAACTTTCCTCAAGCTCGTTGTTGGCGAAGTCGCCGTCGGAATCACCGCTGCCGGTCTCATCAAGATCGCCGAAGTAGTAGAGTTCGAAATCGACATCGTTCAGGCCATCGCCATCACGATCCGCCGAGTTGGAAGCGGTATCCTTCGGATTGGTGTGAGCCAGGAATTCCGCCAGATTGTTCTCGCCGTCCCCGTCATCCTGGGCGGTTGGTGAGGTTATCCCGTAGCGGGCTTCCCATGAATCCACCATGCCGTCGCCATCCGCATCGGTCGTAAGGTTGGTGACTCCGGTTCCCACCGCTTGCGCGACTTCGCGCTCCGTTTCGCCAAGGACGCCGTGCCAGATGCGGACCTCGTCATAGGTGGCGCTGGCGGTATTGTCCCCGCTTGAGGCTTGGCCGAGGGCACCGATGGCATCGCTAAGCTGGCTCAGCTGATTCGAGGTGTCGAAGGTGCCGCGCTGGGTCCATAGGGGAGAGTGCGAGGTAGGTCCATCGGCGGGTGCCTTGTACCAGACGACGCGGGTGCCGCTGGTAAGCGCGCCGCCGGTGAACTCGGCAGGAATCAAGGTCACCACGATGTGATACTTCTTACCCAGGACATAAGGCGCATTGGTCGAGGCCAGTGAAGGAGTGGTGACGAAATCCTTCCACTCGAGCTTGTCGGAGTTGAGGTTGGTTCCCTCGGTCCAATTCATGAACAGGTACTCCGAGTTGCTGCCGGCATTGAAATCGAAGATGCGGCTGGAGTTCTGCACCGCGTTCTGGGTGGCCCAGAGCTCGATCGTAACCGGGAATCCCTCGCTGATCAGATTGGAGCCCAGGTTGATTGCTTCCGAGGATGCCTTGGCTCCACCGGCGAGGGTGACGGCATCGCCCGAGAACGTGGCCGGATTCGCGGCTCCGGGATTGAGGATGGTGGCATTGGACGTGCCCACCGAGTCGTTGAGTTGGCCCGCACCGGTGGTGAAGCTCCAGCGGTGCTTCAGGCTCGCTTGATTCGGCTTCCAGGAAGCGTCCGCCGGCGAGGAGTTGCCGGTGTACTCGGCGAGGTCGGAGATTCCATCGCCGTCCTTGTCGGCACCTCCCAAGCCGCTGAGCTTGGTGAGATCGCCGGGGTAGAAGATATTTTCCCAAGCATCCGGCAGACTGTCTCCATCCACGTCGCCGGGGACGGAGGCGGCATTCTTCGGATTCGAGCCACCGGCATACTCCTGTTCGTCGTAAGCACCATCATTGTCGAAATCGCCGCCGGTGAAGAGCTTGGTAAGATCCCCGGGGAAGAAGCTGCGTTCCCAAGCGTCAGGCAAGCCGTCGGCATCGGAGTCCGCGGCGAAGGTCACCGTCTTGGTTGCCTGATTGTAGGTATAGATCCCGCTCCCGCTGTCGTACGTCCAGAGTCCGCTGACCGCGCTGCCGGACCATTGGAAGAAAGCCGGATCCACCACGGTGAATGAACCGGTATTGTAGCTGACGGCCTGGGTAAAGAGCGTGAAGCTCGAGCCATCCGGAGGATTGGTGACCGGCAGGTCGATCATCAGCAAACCGTTCATCGAGATCGCGCCGCTGCCGGTGATCTTGTCATTCACGCCATTCGTGGAACCCAAGCCGAGGCGCAGCACACCGCCGGTGGCGACCGTGAGCGGACCATTGACGGTGTAGGTCAAGTTTCCGTCGGGCTGCAAGGTGCCGCCCGAGGTGACGCTGATGGTATTGCTGCTGGCACCGAAGGCCGCGCTATTCGTGCCGATGAGCCGGCCACCACTGACGGTCAGCGTTCCCGCGAAGGTATTGGCATTCGAGAGCGTGAGATCACCACCGCCGATTTTGGTAAAGCCCATGGGATTGGTCGAGGCACCACCACCGGCGAGGTTTTGCACCACGCCGCTGATGAGGCTGGCACCCGCCACCGGATCAACGCTCACCGTCAGCGTTTGAGTCGCATCGGTAGAAAGGTCGGTTAGAGAAACCGTGCCGGACAACGTGGTCGTGCCGGTATTGTTGATGATGAGCGTGCGGCTGTTCGCGCCGTTGCTCAGGATGTAGGAACCGCTGAGGGTGAGATTGTTCGCACCGCCAAGGGTCGCGTTGTTGGTGGCGTGGACGATCGTGGTCGGCAGGGTCAATGGCGTGCTAGCCTGGAGGGTGGCGCGGAAGTCGAGAGCGCCGCCGAGAACGGCTGCATTGCCCACTTCGAGGATCCCCGCATTCGCCCGCCATGGGCAGTTGTTGTAAACGACACCGCCGATCGTTTGATTGAGGCCAGTGCCGGTCATCGTGCCGGTGAGCCCGAGGGCTCCCGGGCCGTCCTTGATGTGCTGCCGGGTTCCCGTGCCCACATCGACGGCACCGGAGAAGATCAGCTTGCCGCCCGCCGTGGTCGTGTTGACCGTGCGATTGCCTCCCGACATGTTGAGGTTGCCGCTGAAGGTGAGGTTGGAGTTCGCATCGGCGCCGGAGTAAGTGAAGTTCGTCCCGATCGTCTGGGCATTGGCGATCGTGATCGGAGCGCCCGAGGTGTTGTTGAAGCGCGGGTTGTTACTATAGACGATCGTGCCGGTCGAGAAGGCACCCGGATTGTTCACGTTGAACGTGGCGAATCCCAGCGTGCTAGTGCCGGCGAAGGTATTGTTCGCCGCCAAGGTGAAGACGCTGGCGACGTTGTTGCTGATCGGCTCGAACCGGGTGCCGGTGATCGCATTCGTACTGGAGATGACTCCGTTGAGAGCGAGGGTGCCGTTGGTGCCTTGATTGAAGCGGGCGGTGGTGGCGGCGGCTCCTCCGAGAACGATCGGTGCCGAGATGGTATTGGTTCCGCTGGTGTTTGCCGAGTGAACCGCGCTCGTGGTGGCACCGGTGCCAGTGCTCGTCAGCGTGAGCGCGGATCCGGAAATCGTGTAGCTTGCCGCCGCCGTGTCGGAGAATGCGATCCCTCCGATCGTGACCGGGGCCGCAACCGCAGGCTGAGTGGTGGCAGCACCGGTGAACGTGGCGACATCGGTGGTTCCAGCGGTTCCCGGAAAGCCGGTGGCCGGCGTCCAGCTTGCATCGGCATTCCAGTTGGTGCCGGTATTGGCCCAGGTAGCGCTGCCACCTTGGGCAGATGCACTGAGAATCGCCCATGCCGCAGGTGCGGCCAAAGTCACGTTGGCGAGGTGGAGGAGTTGGCTTCTTCGATTGGGTTTCATGGGATCTTGGGTAATTCGCGGTGGAGGTTCATCACCGATGGGTGCGGTGATAGCCCGGGGCAGGCGTGGATTCATCACGAGCCCGGGGGTTCAAAGCGGGCTTCCAACATCGCCAACGTAGAAGGCAACCCGGGTGATATTCACCCCCCATGAGGGTGGATCTGAATTACCAATCTGTTAGTCCACTCCATGCGCGATCAACGCGCACCGCAGCGACTTTCCTGAATCTTTCACCACAACGCCGAAAGTTCGTGGAATAGATTTCTGTTAGATTAAGGGCATCGAAAGACGCGGGAGCTACCAACGTGCGAAATCACGCTGCTCCTGCTTTGACAGGATCAAGGCTGCATGCCGACCAGCAGCGAGAACTCGGTGCGGTCATCGCCATTCTCAACGCGATAGAGCACGCGATTGGCACCGGCCTTGAAGTGGACCTTGCGATAGCCTTCATCCACTCGCCACGCCTTCGCGTCCTTGCCACTGCTCCACACCGGATCGCCATTGATCCAGATCTTCGAGTGATCGTCGCTGCCGATGGCCAGCCAGCGGTCGCAGTCCTGCTCGAAGTGGAGCTCGGCATACGCGTAGTAGATCGTGTAGCGGAGATTCGAGCGGTAGGCCGTTTGCTCGTCGAGACCGTCGATCTTGCGTGCCTGATTGTAGCCGCGAAAGGGCGGCATCACATTCGGCGCGGGGGAGTCGACCGTCTCCCATCGAATGGGAACCCCATTCTTGCCGGGATAGGTGGCGGTGAGATCGACGAGAGACTCAGGAGGAAACGAGGTATCGATGTTCGCCCGCTGCGGATTGTCGAAAGGACCGAGGACCTGCCAGTGATCGACGAACAACCAGGCTGGGGGCGGCGAAAACTCACGCTGATTCAGCAGGGAAAAAGCCGGCAGCGAGACCGTCTTCGCATCCAATGGCGGCGGCCCTCCCGGACCACCGGGCATCAGGCGGGTCACGCCTTCATCGCGGCCAGCCAGCAAACCGGTCAGGTCACGGGCGGGATCCTCACGGACGGCAGCGACGAAGGATTCGAGTTTCCCCAGCATCGCGCCGCGTTGCACGGCAGTCTCCTTCGCGATCACCAGACGACGGGCTTGATCCAACAAAGCGTGCGCACCGGCCACCACCGAATCGATCTCCGCACTCGCGCGGTCGTCCTGCGCCGAAAGCTCCGCACGCGGCAAGGGCGCGGGCTCCATCGATGCCATCGCCTCCGCCAGGGGAAGGCTGCGAGTCATGGCCAGATCCATCGCTTGGATCTTGCGGAAGCTGGCGCGAAGCTCTTGTTCCAACGCGATGGCGCGATGGTAGGCATCGGCCCGGAAATCCGCAGTGGCCGCGGTACCAAGCGCCGCCATGGCATCGTTCACACATTGGGAATTGGCGAGCGAGGGAAAGTCCTTCAAGGCAGCAGCTGCAGCGACTTGCAGGTTGATTGCCTGGCGTTGGAGTTCGACGAGCTCGCGCTGCAGCCCGATCACCTTGAGATCTTCGGGAGTGGGCGGCGTGGGCTCGCGGGAAAGGACCGCTTCGAGTTCAGCAACCTTCGGGGCGTGCTTGGCCAAGGTGGAAGCGGCGGAAGCGAGTTGCTTTTCGGCATCGCCCTTGCGCTTCGAAAGATCCGCCAGCGCACGGGTCACGGTGACCGCCTCGCCTTCCAGTCGAGAGCGGGTCGTTTCATCTGTGGCAACGGCCAGCTCATGAGCCACGCTTTTCTGCATCGCAGCCAATTCGCTCGCACGGCCGGTCATCGTCTCGAGGTCGCGAGGAATCTGCGCAAGGCGGCGTTCGGCGCGCTCCTTGTTATAGGTGTGGTGGTCATATTCGCGCTCGCTGGCGGTGCGAAGACGCGAGCCGCGGGCAAGGTCGCGGGCAGCGATCAGTTCGCCCAGCTTGGTGCCGATCGAAACCTGGGCCTCGCGGGCCGCTTGCTGTGCGGCCACGGCGGGATGGCCGGGATGGAGCAGTGAAAGCTCGCCGAGCGCTCTCTGTTGGGAGGAAAGGATTTCCTCCTGGCACCCAGCGACCAACTCGTGCGCTTGAAAGACGCGATCGAAGTTCACGTTCGCGCGTTTCGCGGAAAACTCGGTGAGGTCGCCCAAGGTGCCCTCGAGCGCCTGTGCGATCTTCCGCTGGGCGGTGAGGGCGGCATCCTGCATCACTGCAACTTCACCGGCGGCCCGTGGGGCGATGGTGGCCACATGCAGGGAAAGTTCGTCACGCTTGGACGTTTCGAGGCCGGAGAATTCCTGGCGCACCGCTTCCAGCTGCCGGAGGCCCTCTGCCAAAGAGGAGGCCAGATGTTCCCGGCGGGCCTCCTTCTCCGCGTGCGACCGCTGCATCGGCACCGCGACGCCAATGGCGGCCCCGATCACGAGCACGGCCACGGCGGCACCGCGCTTCACGGCGCGGCGGCGATGGTTCACGGGCTCGGGTTTCTGGGACATCACGGAGGCCTCTCAAAGGAGCGGCAGAAAATGAAGGCACGGCAAGGGAGGATTTTCGCCCCCCCGTGCGGGTGGAAGTGGTCCGCACGCCGTGGAAACGGTTGCCCGGAACCCGCCGTAGGAGTCATAGTACCGGAACCATCCGCAAAACCGCCTTCGCTTCGCTTTCATGGGAAACCCTTTCCGCGCGGCCGCCATCCGCCTGCACGTCTGCCTCGCCCTCGCGGTGGCAGCCGTCGCGCCGCTACGGGGAGCATCGTACTTGAGCCGCGCTTGGCAGACCGGCGAAGGCATGCCGAGCAATGTGGTGAATGGCGTGGCTCGCGACGACAATGGCTTCCTCTGGATCGCGACGGGGAATGGCGTGGCGCGTTTCGATGGGCTGCGCTTCGAGCTCTTCTCGCTGCCCGATGGCCTGCCGGACACGCAGATCCACTCGCTGCACATCGACCGCCGCGGCCGGGTCTGGGTGGGCACGCGGAAAGGTGCGGCGTATCGCGAGAATGGAACGTGGCACATCCCGGCGGGTGTGCCGGTGGAGCAGATCTATTCGCTCGGCGAAGCACAGGACGGCTCGATCTGGCTCGGCATGTATCAGGCGTGCTGGCGCTGGGCGGAAGGAAAGGCCACCCAGGTGGATCTCGGCGACATCCCGGCGGACACCCGCAGCTTCCTGGATGATGGCTATGGCGGCCTGTGGATTCTCACCCGCGGCCACCTGTGCCGCTGGCATCCTGACCGGCCCGGCGAGGCACGCTCGGTCCCCGGCCCGTGGAATGGCTACGAGCTTCGCCAACTCTGCCGCGACGGCGAAGGCCGCATGGTGATCGCGGGCACGGGCCTCCTGCTGCGCCAGCGTGGCAGCACGTGGGAAGATCTCGGCGAATCGATGCCCGGCGGCCAAGCGGGGCCGAACCTCGCCTGCTCTGCCGGACCGAATGGCGAGCTGTGGGTCGCGACCCGTGACCGCGGTGCGCTGGTGCTGAATGACGGCAAGTGGACCACGCTTGATTCGACCGGCCAGCTTTCGCTCGATGACGTGCGCGCATTGGTGATCGATGACGACGGGCTGGTCTGGCTCGGCACCAATGGTGGCGGTCTCAACCTGCTGCGCCGCCGGCCCTTTGAAAGCTTCGCCGCGAAGGAGGGCCTGGGGCGCACGGTGACCTCCGCGCTGGTCATCGATCGCGATGGCACGGTGTGGGCAGGCACCGATGGCGCGGGCATCTTCCGGCTCCAGAACCACCGCTTCGTGCCGGCGTTCTCCTACTTCGAGCAGCCGGACAAAGGCCTGATCTGGTCGCTGAGCACCACCCGAGATGGCACCCTGTGGGCCGGCACCTATCGGGATGGCCTGCTGCGAATCCGCAATGGCGAGATCGAGCGGCTGGCAGTAGCCGAGGCCGGCTTTGAAAAGGAAGTCTCCGCCCTTCATGAAATGCGCGATGGCTCGCTGCTCGTGGGCGTCCAGAAGTTCGGCATCCACCGCCTGAAGGATGGCAGCTTCGATCCCGCCTACCGTGGTCCGGAAGGTCCGGAGATGCGCTTTCACGACACGCTGGAAGACCGGGACGGCAATGTGTGGGCCGCCTGTGGATCGGACGGCCTGTGGCGGCGAGTGGACGGCAAGTGGACCCGCGTGGGTGAAGAGCCGGGGAAGGACGTCCTGAATCCGGTGGCGTTGTTAGAAGACAGCGGCGGCGATCTCTTGATCGGGACGCTGGGCCAGGGACTCGTCCGCTTTCGTAACGGCGCGATGACCCGCTGGGACACCGACCGGGGACTGGTGAGCAGCACGGTGGTGCAGTTGTTAGAAGACAACGGGAAGAACCTGTGGCTCGGCACCGACGCCGGTTTGCAGCGGCTATCTCGCGATGAACTGGAATCGGGCATCCGCTTTTCCGGGATCCGCCTCGGTCGCGAGGACGGGCTGCCGACGCCGCAGTTCAGCGGCGAGCACGGCAACCTGTGTGCGAAGGCAGCGGACGGCACCCTGTGGTTCTCACTTGCTTCCGGTGCGATCCATCTCGACCCGAAGGACTTCTCGAAAGCGCCGCGCGCGCCGGTGGTGCGGATCGACTCCGCCGCGACGGACAGCGGGCAGCTTTGGGACCGCTCGCGGCCGCAGGCGCTGGAGCAGATCGAGGTGCCCGCTGGCGCTGGGACGCTGCGGATTCGCTTCACCTCGCCGGAATTCGTCGCGCCGGAGCGCGTGCGTTTCCGCTGCCGCATGGACGGCCTGGAGAAGGAGTGGCAGGAGATCGAGGGCGCGCGCACGGTCAGCTACGCCGCGCTGCCGCCGGGCGAGTATCGCTTCGACCTGATGGTCGCCGGCCGCGATGGCTCGTGGAATCCCAAGGCAGCGACGATCCAAGTACGACAGGAGCCGTACTTCTGGCAGCGGCTCGCTTTCCAATTCGCCGCCTCGGTGGCCACGGCGATGCTGCTGGCCACTGTCGTCTACAAGTGGTCCCGCCGCCGGCTGCGCCGGAAGGTCGAAGCGCTGCGCCAGGAACGCCGCGTGGAAATGGAGCGCGCGCGCATCGCCCGCGACCTGCACGATGACCTCGGTGCCAGCCTCACCGAGATCAATTTCCTCGGCACCCTTGCCGGTGTAGCGATGGAAGCAGGCCCGCCGCGCGACAAGGTGCTGGGCATGGTCGAGCGAGCGCGCCACATGGCGAAATCGCTGGATGAGATCGTGTGGACGGTAAATCCGCACAACGACACGCTTTCCTCCACGGTTCATTACCTGTGCTCGCGGGTCCGCGAAAGCCTCACCGCCGCCGGCATTCGCTGCCGGCTGGAGGTGGATGAGGACCTGCCCGAGTGCACGCTGGATTCCCAACAGCGCCACAACCTGCTGATGACCGTGAACGAAGCCGTGAACAATACCATGAAGCACTCGGGCGCCACCGAGGTCGGCCTGACCTTGCGCTGCCGCTATGGCCGATTGCTCGTGGACATCGTGGACAATGGCAAGAGCTTCGACCCTGCCGCCGCTTCGGCAGAGCGGAATGGTCTCCTCAACATGCAGCGCCGGATGGAATCGGCCGGCGGCACCTTTCAAATCACATCCGCGCCCACTGGCACCGTGGTCGCGCTCGAACTCCCGCTCACGCTTCCCAAATGAACCGCATCGCCATCGTCGAAGACAATACCACCGTCCGCGCCAGCCTCGCCGAATTGGTCGAGTCGATCCCGGGTTGCGAATGCGTCGGCACCTTCGCTTCGGGCGAAGAAGGCATCCGCCTCATCCCGAAGCTGACGCCCGATCTGGTGATGATGGACATTCACCTGCCGAATCTTTCCGGCATCGAGTGCACGGCGAAGCTCAAGCAATTGCTGCCCGAGCTGCGGGTGCTGATCCTCACGGTCTATGAAGACGGCGACAAGATCTTCGACGCGCTCAAGGCCGGCGCGAGCGGCTACATTCTCAAGCGCAGCAAGCCCCAGGACATCATCGAGGCGATCCGCGAAATCCTCGCTGGTGGCGCACCGATGACGCCGGAGATCGCGCTCAAGGTCGTGGAATCCTTCCGCAAGACTGCCGCTGCTGCTCCCGCGGAAACAGTAAATCTGTCCCGCCGCGAAATCGAGGTGCTCCAAGGGCTGGCCAAGGGTCTGGCGAACAAGGAAATCGCCGATGAACTGTCAGTAGGGGTCGAGACCGTCCGCTGGCACCTCAAGCAGATCTACGAAAAGCTGCACGTCCGCTGCCGCACGGAAGCAGCGCTGAAATTCCTGGGGATGAAGGATGTCGGTGGCGGGACATGAAGGGAGCTTGCCGAAACATCGGCATGCTGACATCGGTAACGAGCCTCGCCATGAAACCGCTGCTCGCGCTCTGCTGCCTCGTGACCGCCCTCTCCGCCGCCGATGACTGGAAGCCCCTGTGGCCCGGCGGTGAGGCACCTGGTGCCAAGCGGCCACCTGCGGGCACGGAAAACGTCACCGATGGGTGGCGCTACGGCGACATCGAGGTGCCGCAGTATTCCGTCCATCTCGCTCCTGCCGACAAGCGCACCGGCCAAGCGGTCGTGATTTTTCCCGGTGGCGGCTACGGCGTGCTCGCGATGAACCACGAGGGCCACGACTATGCGAAGTGGCTCAATGAGCGCGGCATCACCGGCGTGGTCGTGAAGTACCGCGTCACCGGCAAGGCCGAGCTCGGCTACCAATTTCCCGTGCCTTTCCTCGATGCGCGCCGCGCGATCCGCACCGTGCGGGCGAATGCCAAGGAGTGGGGCGTGGATCCCGCGAAGGTGGGCGTGATGGGCTCGTCCGCCGGTGGCCATCTCGCCAGCCTCTGCACCACCCGCTTCGCCGATACCTTCCCGGAAGAGGGCAAGGACGAGATCGACAAACAAAGCGCACGTCCGGATTTCTCGATCCTGATCTACCCGGTCATCAGCATGGGTCCGCTCGCCCACACCGGGTCGCGGACGAATCTGTTAGGCAAGGATCCGTCGCCCGAGATGATCGAGAAGTGCTCGACCGAAAAGCAGGTCAGCAAGGAGACACCGCCGGTATTCCTGCTGACCACGGCGGATGACATGGTCGATTGCCGGAACAGTTTCGAGTTCGCCGCCGCCTGCAAGGCGAACGGCGTGCCGGTCAGCCTGCATTGCTTTGAAAAAGGCGGCCACGGGTATGGCATGAACGGCAAGGGCGATCTCGCGGTATGGCCGACGCTGCTGGACGCGTGGCTGAAGCGCTGACTGCTTGTCTGCAAACAGGCGATTTTGAGGTTGGAATCTCGGGCCGGACGCCACCACCTTCCGCGGCGTGGACCCTGCCGCCACCGCCCTAGCCCCGCTCGACGGCCTGACGCCGGCCGAGGTGGCGGCGTCGCTCGCGCATTTGCCGGGGCTGGTGTTCTTTGACACCGCGGGAAACCTGCCGGCGAGCTACGGCGCGCCGGTGTCGATCATCGCGGCCCGGCCGCGGGAGGTGATCGAGGGCTCGATCCACGCCGCCGCGGACC
Organism: Luteolibacter sp. Y139; assembly: GCF_038066715.1. Lineage (NCBI taxonomy): Bacteria > Pseudomonadati > Verrucomicrobiota > Verrucomicrobiia > Verrucomicrobiales > Verrucomicrobiaceae > Neoluteolibacter > Neoluteolibacter soli. Next base: position 121,885 of record NZ_JBBUKT010000012.1, read on the forward strand.
GCGCGAAATTGCGGGCGACGCTGGCAAAAGGGGCCGCCTCGCCAGCACCGGACCGCGGCTTCCCGCTCGGCGGCCTGTGCGGTTGGGTCGGCTACGACGGCGAATTCGTCTTCGGCGATTTCCCCGAAATGCTGGTCCATGACCACCGCAGCGGGCGCTGGCACGAGACCGGCCGGCTTTCCGCGGAACGGCGGCCGGCACCGATGCCACGCCAGGAGATCGGGCCGTTCCGGGCAATGATGGAGCGGGAGACCTTCCTTGGAGCCGTGCGGCGCATCCACGAGTGGATCGCGGCGGGCGACATTTATCAGGTGAACCTGACCCAAGCCTTCGCGGCGCAGGTTCGCGGTGAGCATCTCTTCGGGCTCTACGAGACGCTGCGCGAGTGCTCCCCTGCCCCGCTGGCGTCCTACCTTTCACTCGGTGGAAAAGAGATCCTCTCCTCCTCACCGGAGACTTTCCTGCGGCTCTCCGGCCAAGGCATCGAGACCCGCCCCATCAAGGGCACCCGCCCCCGCTTCGCCGATCCGGACGAGGACCGGCGGTCCGCCTACGAACTCCAGACCAGCCCGAAGGAGATCGCCGAGCTGGTGATGATCACCGACTTGCTGCGCAATGACCTCGGCCAAGTCAGCGAATTCGGCAGCGTGCAGGTCGCCGAGATGCTGCAGCTCGAAACGCTCGGGCAAGTCCACCATCTCGTCTCGACGGTGACCGGCACACTGCGCGCCGAAATCGATCACCCGGCGGCGCTGGCGGCCTGCTTCCCCGGTGGCAGCATCACCGGCGCGCCGAAAAAGCGCGCGATGGAGATCATCGCGGAGCTGGAGGAAGTCCCGCGCGGCGTCTACTGCGGGGCGCTCGGCTACTTCGGCTACCACGGCGAAAGTCAGTTCAACATTGCGATCCGCACGCTGGTTCGTGAGGGCGAAACGCTGAGCTATCACGTCGGTGCCGGCATCGTGGCCGACTCGGATCCGGAGAAGGAATACGACGAAACCCTCCACAAGGCCGCCGGGATCCGGCTGGCGGTGGAGCGGTTCACGCTTTGTTGAGTCGAACTGGCCTACGCTCTGGCGAAGGACCTCCGCGACCGGCAATCACAAGGACTCCCCACGCAATCATTTCCGCCACGGTGGCCGTCAAGATCCAAGGCGTGAGATCTCTGATCGTTCCGCCGGGCCCGTCTGCGATCACCAGAACAAGCACCACGGGAGAAATCCCATAGACGACAAGGTTTCCCGTCCTCCGGACCAGCTGGTGCTTCGTCCCAACTGCAGCCAAAAGGCCGACGACCATCGGGATCGAAAGGATCGCCATTCCTATCCGCAGCTCGGAAAGTTCGCTGCCCATTAGCAGCTGACCTCCTCTCCAGAATGAGGTGGCCACGTAGAGGAACAAAGACATCGCCGAGCTGAAGATGACGCCCGCCGCGCAGATGGAACACCGTAACCAGCCGTAACCCTTCGGAGGATCGAAAAACGCCACAACGATCGAAACCACCAGGAAACCGAATGTCCCGATCATCGCCCCGCACAGTACGACGGCGATGATATTCAGGTCGAGGACGAGGGCCATGGGAGTGAAAGTGTCTCGGAGCAGGATCACTACACCCCTTCCACCACCGGGCTTTCAGGCTCCTCCGCCGGCGATGGAACTCTCTCAATCTGCGGGTTTTCCCGACCTCTTGTCCCCGGTTTAGGGAGTTGCACGAATGTGAATTGTGAACAGGGTGTCACATTTCGATCCGTAAGGAGGCCCCAAACCCAATGCGACCCACCCTGTTTTTCTGCGCCCTCGTGTCCCTATGCTCCGGCCTGGCGGCAGCCAACCCGGTGATCACCGAGTTCATGGCGAGCAACAAGGCGACCGCGGTGGATGAGGACGGCGACTTTTCCGACTGGATCGAGATCCACAATCCGACCACCGCGCCGGTGTCGCTGGACGGTTGGTATCTGACCGACACCGCGACGGATCTCAAAAAGTGGAAATTCCCGAATGTGACCCTCGCACCGGGCGAGTTCCGCCTCGTGTGGGCATCGGGGAAGAACCGCAGGTTTCCGAACCAGCCGCTGCACGCGAATTTCTCGCTGTCGGCCGATGGCGAGTATCTCGCCCTGGTGCAGCCGGACGGCACCACGGTGGCACAGGATTTCGGCGCGCAATACCCCGCGCAAAAGGGCGATGAATCCTACGGCGGACGCTTCCTGCGCACCGTCTATATCGCGCCGGGAGCCAATACCCGCTACCGGGTGCCGGCGAGTGCGAGCGATCCGGGCGCGACCTGGACGCAGACGGCATTTGCCGATGGCACATGGTCGGTCGGGCCGAGCGGCCTGGGCCACGGGCTGACCGTGCCCGGCATCACGGTGCGGCAGGTGTGCAAAAATGGTTCCATCGGCGGCATGGGAGATGCGGATACCCTGCTCGCGCAGCCCACGGGTAGTTCCCTCATTCTCAGCGAAACCACGGTCACGGAGCCGATAGTCAACTATCTGGGTGAAGGGTCCGACGGTCGCTTCGAGCTGAACACCTCTCCTCCGCTGGGCGCGAGTGACAACTACGCGATCAAGCTGACCGGCTGGGTCGATATTCCATCGGCCGGCTACTACACCTTTGGCACGAACTCGGACGACGGTGTCCGCGTGAAGATCGACAACACGACCGTCATCAACGACGACACGTTTCACGGGCCGATCGACAACTACGGATCGCGCAACCTGACCGCCGGCTTGCACACCTTCGAAGTGGTGATGTTCCAGGGCACCGGCGGCGACTCGCTCGAGTTCTTCGCCGCGCCGGGACAGTACACAACGTGGAATGCGAATGTCTTCCGTCTGGTGGGAGACACCGCCAATGGCGGGCTGGCCGCGAGCACCCTGCCAGCGGGCAGTGGCAGCGTCTTCGCCACGAACACGCAGACCCTGCTGGATGGCAAACCCGGAGCCTTCTTCCGCACGGCCTTTTCGGCCAGCGGCCCGGGTACCTACACCGCGATGTCCCTGGTCACGCGCCACAACGACGGCTTCGCCGCATGGCTCAACGGCACCAAGGTGGCCAGCGACAACGTCCCGGGAAACCCGGCATGGAACTCGAATGCCAGCGGCGCCCGCTCGAATGCCGACAGCCTGCGGCGCATGGCCTTCAATGTGACGGCCCAGCTCCCGCTGATCGCCAGCGGCAACAATGTGCTCGCCGTCCACGGGATGAAGAACACGGCCAACGATCCCAGCTTCCTGATCCTGCCTGAGCTGATCGCCGGCACCTACATTCCCACGGCAGCGCCTGCCTTCTACGGCAATGACCGCGCCACTCCGGGATGGATCAACGGCCAGCCCAGTTCGCTCGGCAAGGTGGAAGACACCCAGTTCAGCGTGAAGCGTGGTTTCTTCACCGCACCCGTCACCGTCGCGATCACCTCGCCCACGCCAGGAGTCACGATCAACTACACCCTCGACGGCTCCACGCCTTCCGCCACCGCGGGCACCACCTACACCGGCCCGCTGACGATTTCCTCCACGTCAGTGCTGCGTGCCATCGCCACCAAGCCCGGCTGGGAGTCCACCGACGTCGATACGCAAACGTATCTCTTCCTCAATGACGTGATCACCCAGTCCTCCACTGGCACGCCGCCGCCCGGTTGGCCGTCGGCCAGCGGTACCTCGCAGGTGCTCGACTACGGAATGGACCCGGATATCGTGAATCACTCGAACCCGGACATCGGCGGGCAGGCATCGGTGAAGGCTGCGATCGCCTCGTTGCCAGCAGTTTCGATCACCACCGACTTGCCGAATCTGTTCAACATGAACGGATCACAAGGCATCTATTCAAATCCTAACAACCGCGGCTTCGCGTGGGAGCGGCCTGCTTCGCTGGAGTGGATCAATCCACCCAATGGCACCAATCCGAACGGTACCAGCGAATTCCAGGTCAATGCCGGCCTGCGGCTGCGCGGCGGCTACTCGCGCAGCACGGACAATCCGAAGCACTCCTTCCGCGCGTTCTTCCGCGGCGAGTATGGTGACTCGAAGCTGACCTATCCGCTCTTCGGCCGCTACGGAGCGCAGGAGTTCGACCAGATCGACTTCCGCACCGCGCAGAACTACTCATGGTCCTTCGGCGGGGATGACGCCAATACCTTCCTCCGCGAGGAATCGACCCGCCAGGCCCAGCTCGACATGGGCCAGCCGGGCTCGCATGTTCGCTACTTCCACCTCTTCCTCAATGGCCAGTATTGGGGGCTCTACAATCTCGACGAACGCACCGAGGCCGACTTCGCGGAAAGCTACTTCGGCGGCCACAGCGCGGACTACGACGTGGTCAAGGCCGAGCAAACCGCGGACTACACGGTCGGTGCCACCGACGGGACGCTTGTCGCATGGCAGGATCTCTGGAACAAGGCCAAGACCCATCGCGCCAATCCGACCAACGCGAACTACTTCCGCCTGATGGGACGCGGAGCCAATGGCGTGACTCCAACGGCCGATCCCGTTTTGTTAGATCCGGACAATCTCATCGACTACCTGCTGCTGACCTTCTGGACGGGCAACCTCGACGGCTGCACCTCGGCCTTCCTCGGCAATGATCGCGCCAACAACTGGTTCGGCAGTCGTCGCCGCGATGGCAATCCGGGCCAAGGCTTCCGGTTCTTCGCGCACGACTTCGAGCACACGTTCTTCAACGTGGACGAGGACCGCACCGGTCCCTTCACCGCACCGAACGAGTCGAACTTTTCCTACTCGAATCCGATGTTCCTCCATCAGGACCTGATCGGAAACGCCGAGTATCGGATGCGCTGGGCGGATCGCGTTCACAAGCAGCTCTTCAATAACGGCCCCTTCACGCCAAACGCCTGGCAAAACCGGATCAACAAGCTCGCGGGCGTGGTCGATGACGCCATCATCGCCGAGAGCGCCCGCTGGGGCGATGCCAAGGTGTCGACGCCCAAGACCCGCCAAACCTGGATCAACGCGCAGAACTCGCTGCTCAATTACCTGCCGCAGCGCACGTCGGTCATCCTCAATCAGCTCCGCGCTGACGGACTCTATCCCACGCTCGATGCGCCGGTGGTCACCCCCTTCGGCGGCTACCAGAACAGCGGCGTGCAGGCGGTAATCAATGGTCCGGCATCCTCGACCTGGTACTACATGCCGGACGGCTCCGACCCGCGCGCGGTGGGCGGCGCGGTGAAAAGCGGTGCCCTCACCTACACCTCCGCCACGACCAGCGAGGATCTCATTCCGATGTCGGCATCCGGCTGGAAGTATCTGTCCGATGGCAGCAATCAGGGCACCACGTGGCGCGCGGCGGCATTCAGTGACGCCTCCTGGTCCACCGGCACCGCCGAGCTCGGGTACGGCGATGGCGATGAAACCACGATCATCCCGATCACCGAAGTCTCGCCGGGCCAGAAAACGGCGACCTCCTATTTCCGTCGTGCCTTCTCGGTCACCAATCCCGGCCAGATCACGAACCTCAATGTCACGGTCGAGTATGACGATGCCTACGCCGTTTACCTGAATGGCACCCGCATCGCCGGCAACCTGCCGGTGGACCCTGCCTACAACTACTACGCGGGTAATAACATCGAGGACACCCTGGCCACGACCCAGGTGAATCCCGCGCTGCTGCTCGCCGGCAACAACGTCATCGCCGTGGAGATCCACCAAAGCGCTCCCACGAGCTCCGACATCAGCATGAATCTCTCGCTGACCGCCACCCGGTCATCGACGCCGACGCCGCTGTTCCTGACGGGAACCGGCGAGCGCAAGCTGCGTGCCCGTGCCTTGAGCGGTGCCACCTGGAGCGCGATGACGGAGGCCACCTTCCTGCTGGATACCGATCCGGCGTCGCCGTCGAACCTCGCGATCTCCGAGATCCACTACCACCCGGCCGATCCCTCGCCCTCCGAGATCACCGCGGGCTTCGAAGACGGGAGTGACTTCGAGTTTGTGGAGTTGCTCAACACCAGCAACCGGTATGTCGATCTCGATGGGGTATATTTCTATGGTGCGGTGAGCTTCAATTTCACCGGAGCCGCCACCGGCCGCACGCTCGCACCCGGCGCGCGGGTGCTGGTGGTGGGGAACCTTGATGCCTTCCAGCACCGCTACGGCAACAATCTGCCGGTAGCCGGCCACTACTCGGGCAAGCTCGATAACGCCGGTGAAAACCTGATCCTCTACACGCCCGGCGACAGCGTGATCCGCAGCGTGAACTACGATGATGCCTCCCCGTGGCCTACCGCCGCCGATGGCACGGGAGTCTCGCTCGTTCGCCGTCATCCCACCGAACCGGCGGGAGACAACGACCCGGAAGGCTGGGCCGTCAGCGGTGCGATCGGCGGCTCGCCGGGCACTGCCGATGTCTTCGCACCGGGGACCTTCGACGCGTGGACCACGGCCACCTTCACGCCGGCGCAGCTCGCCGCATCCGCGACGTCCGGCCCCTCCGCCGATCCCGACGGCGACGGCCGCAGCAATGTCGAGGAGTATGCCTTCGCCACGCAGCCATTGGTACCCGACCAGCCGGACGTGATCTTCACGTGGAGCACGGTGGCCGCGGCCAAGCATGCGGCCGTGCGCATTCGCCGCCCTACAACAGCCACGGATGTCCTCTACGAACTCCTCGCCAACGACAGCCTCCAAGGCGAATGGACGGTGATCGGAAGCACCGCCGCGGAAACGACGCCGCTCGGTTCCGGCATCGAGCACGCGGTCTTCCGCGACGCCACACCGGCCACCGGGGCAAAGCGCTTCCTGCGCGTGCGCGCGACGTGGAAGCCGTGACATCTATTCGGCAGGAGGTTCCTTCCCATCAAACCGCGGACAGATCCCGGACCGCTACGCGGTCACGATCCTGATATCGGCGACTCACTGGCGAACTACGGCAAGTTCCGTACTTCCCAGGATCCGCCATTCGCCTTCTTCGAGGTCATCGGGCAAGGCAAGCCCGCCGATCGACACTCGCTTGAGTTCCAGCACGTGATTGCCAGCCGCGGCGAACATACGGCGCACTTGATGATAGCGGCCTTCCTCAAGCGTGATCCGGGCTTCCTTCTCGCCGAGCACCTCCAGCGTCGCGGGCAAGAGCGGCTTGTCCTCGCCGCGCAGGACGAGTTCGCCATTGGAGAAGAGCGCTTCCTCGTGTCCTTCCAGGGGACGATCGAGCGTGACCTGATAGGTCTTCGGCACGTGATGCTTCGGGCTGATCAGGCGATGAAGGAGCTGGCCATCGTCCGTCATCAGCAGCAGGCCGGTGGTGTCCTTGTCGAGGCGGCCGACGGGACTGAGCACCGGGTTCCGCAGGGCGTAGCGCGGAGGCAACAGGTCGTAGATGGTGTCTCCGGGATCGTCCGTGCTGCAGGTGTAGCCGGCGGGCTTGTGAAACATGAGCGTGAGCGGAGCAGGCGGATCAAGCGGCTCGCCCTTGAACAAGATCTCGGCATGGGGAGGGAAATCCTTGGTGCCGAGCACGCGGCCCTGGATGTCAGTCACCACGCCCTTGCGCAGGAAGCCTTCGACATAGCTGCGTGAGCCGTAGCCAAGGTTTGCGAGTAGTTTCACCAGTTTCATCTGCGGAAGTCGTTCGAGGTTCCCATCCGCTTCTCGGCGAACAGCAGCTTGTAGGTCGAGTTCTCGACCGGCTTGCGCCAGACTAGGCCAAGCGCTTCGAGTTCGGGTTCGTAGGGAAGTTGACGGTTCGCAACGAGTAGCAATCGTCCGCCGGTGCGGAGCGCCGCAGCGGCAACGCGGAGGAAGGCTCTTCCCAAGTGAATGTCAGTCGCTTGCCCGGTGTGAAACGGCGGGTTGCTCACGATGACCTCGTACTTCCCCGGCACACCGGCGACGACGTCGTGCCAGTGATACTCGAAGTTGCCCTCGCCGAGATTCTTCCGCGCGCATGCCAATGCCCGTGCATCGGCCTCGAACAAGTGGATCGCCTTCACCGCCGGATTGGTCTCGGCCACCGCCTTGGAAAGATAGCCCCAGCCCGCGCCAAGATCAGCCACCGCGCCGCGCAGATTCTTCGGCAGATTTTCAACCAGCAAGGCCGAGCCGGGATCGACATGATCCGCACTGAAGACGCCGGCTTCGACGAGGAAGCCACCCACCTCGCGCGGTACACCGAGCGCGCGCCACTCGGCGAGCAACGCCTCATCCCAGGTGCCATCCTTCACCGCGTGGAAGGCGCGGCACTTGTGCTTCGAGAGAGAAGCGATCTTGCCCGCCGCCTTCTCCAATTCCTTCTCGAAGCGCTGCGCACCGCCAAGGTTGGCCATCGCCACCACCAGCGTGCCACCATCTTCTAACAAATCATGCGCCTTCGCGAAGGCCGCGAGTGTCTCGTCCTTCGACTTTCCCGGCAGCAGCAGTACCAGCGGCCAGGTGCCGGACGGTTCGTCGACTCGCGCGAAGCCCGCCTTCTCCCACGCCTCCGCCAGCGGTTTCAGCGGCTGCCAGCCAGTAACCTGCGGCCATGCCTTCAAGTCCGGATGCGGCTCCGCCCCGAGGAACAAGGCCCGTGACGGCGCTGCGATCTCCCCTTGCGAAAAGGGCAGCAGCAGGGTTTCCAAGGCGGGGCTCACGCCGCGGACGATGCACACCGGAGGCCTCGCCTGCGAAGCGTGAAATCACGGCTCGCCAATATCCTCGTTCCACACCGTCGGATTCGCCTCGATAAAGCGGCGCATCAGGTCCACGCACTTCGGACTCTGCACCACCTCGATCTGGACGCCGCGGCTCTTCAGCAGCTCTTCCTCGCCCATGAAGGTCTGGTTCTCGCCGATGACCACCTTCGGGATGCCATAGAGCAGGATCGCTCCGGTGCACATCGGGCAGGGCGAGAGCGTGGTGTAGAGCGTGCACTCGCGATAGATATGGGCAGGCAGGCGGCCGGCATTCTGGAGGGCATCCATCTCGCCGTGGAGGATGGGATTGCCCTGCTGCATGCGGCGATTGTGGCCTCGCCCGAGGATGATGCCTTGGCGCACGATGACGCTGCCGATGGGGATGCCACCTTCGGAAAGACCCGTAGCAGCTTCCGAGATGGCGGCTTGTAGGAAGGGATCCATGGCGTTAGTCTCCATTGTTGAAACCGTCCGATATCTCCGGCACGGCGTCTGCTAAAATCAGCCCACGTTAGCGAATCTCATGCCTAAAGTAAGACTTTCTGGAACCGTTCTCGGCACCGATGACCCGGGCCGTGCGGTCCGCGCCCGCCTCCTCTACCTGCTCTTCGGGGCCGGTTGGGACATCTACAATTCGAACGGCGACCAGCGCATCACGCTCTCCAACATCGAGCGCAAGATCATCGAGGCGGAGTCCTTCGTCTTCACGCCCGGGGCGACGCTGGAAGACATGTTCAAGGCGATCTCGATCTTCGTCGGCTACCAGACGCTCGACCGCAATCTGGCCGGCAAGCCAACGGTGATCCTCAACACCGACTTTTCCTGGGACCCCTTCTTCTCGGTGCTCACCCACCTGAACAAGATGGGCACCATCAAGCAGAACTACCGCGACTTCCTGCTCGCCGCGGAGAGCCCGGAGGGTGTTTTGGAAACGCTCGAACTGGGCCGTGAGAAGGGCGTTCCGGATGCCGGCCGCGAAAAGATCGGCGAGTGCAAGGGCACGTCCTTCGAAAATCCGGTGCCGTCCGACTATGCGGGCAATGTCTGCGTCTTCTGCTCGGCCACTTTGGAAGATCCGGCCTATCTCGCCGACGGCGAGGAACTCGGCCGCCTGCTGGCGGTGAATCGCCTCGGCTGCGTTTCCGGTGCCGGTCGCTCCGGCATCATGGGTGCCGTGGTGGAGGGCTCGGTGGGCGCCGGCGGCTGGACCGCGGGCTCGAACGTCCCGCACATCATCGAGCTCGAAGGGCTGCCCGACGGCCTCTCCAGCTTCTGGCTGCGGCCCGATATTTACACCCGCATGGAGGTGATGATCGAAAACTCGGACGCCTTCGTAATTTTCCCCGGTGGGGCTGGCACCGTGCAGGAGCTGCTCGCGCTGATGATCTTCAAGCAGCAGAAAAATCCGCTCATGACGGGCAAGCCGGTGGTGCTTTTCAACCGCGCCAACCCGGCCGGAGTACGCTTCTGGGACCCGCTCATCGACCTTTTGAGCGGCATGTGCCCGGCCGGCGACTTCGTGGTGGCGAACGAGTTGGGCGAGATCCTGCCTGCCATTCAGCGCGGTCTGCCAAAGCGCGAAGCGGCCCCGGTCTAACGGCCGGGCTGCCAGCAATTGTGGAATGCATGATTGCCGTCCCCGGCTGGAGATGGCATTTTCGCAACGGATGAAGCGCATTTCCTGCAGCGCCGGGAGCACCCGGGCACGCACGGCCGCACGGCTGGGCGCGCTCCTGCTTGCGCCCTTCCTGCTCACCCAATGCGCCACGAATTACTCACTGGTCGCCAACCGGCCGGAGGAAGCCGTGCGCAATGAGACCTTCGGCTATCGCAAGTGGATGCGGCCGGATGCCACGCCGGAGACCGTGGTGGTCGCCCTCCACGGCTTCGACGGAGCCTCCATCGACTACGAGAATCTCGGCAAGCGCCTGCTCAAGGAGCAGCCGAAGATCGCCGTGTATGCCTATGAGATCCGCGGCCAGGGAAAGGATCCGCTCAAGGCGCGCCGCGGCGACATCGATGACCCGAACCTCTGGTTCAGCGATCTCGGGAAATTCTCCGCCATGGTCCGCGCCAAGCACCCGCACGCCCGCATCGTGTGGTTCGGGGAGAGCATGGGCGGGCTCATCATTTCCCACGCCTATCAGCAAGCCGTCGCCGCGGGCCAGGCGCCACCGTGCGACGCCCTGGTCCTGTCCTCGCCGGTCGTGAAATTCCGCGAGGATTTCCCGAAGTGGAAAAAGGACCTCGTCCGCGGGGCCGCGGAAGTCGCCCCGACGGCCCGGGTCTCGCTGGAGACGATCGCTGGAGGCCAGGAGGTCCAGATGACCCATGACACCCTGCACTCCGAGCAGGCCGAAACGAACTCCTGGCACATCGACAAGCACACGCTGCGGCTGCTGGTGACACTCAGCGACCTGATCGACAGCATGCCGGACTGCGCCCGCACCTTCGCGGTGCCGACACTGGTGCTCCACGGCGGCAAGGACTTCTTCAGCAGCGACAAGGACGTCGCGGACTTCTACGGAACCATCCCCAAGGAGGCCAACCGCACCCTAAAGAACTATCCGGACAGCTATCACCTGCTGATGTACGACGACAAGAGGGACCAGGTCATCGGTGACGTGGAAAAGTGGCTGGTGAAGCTCCCGGACATCGAAAAATGAGCCTGTGGGCCTCGCCCGGCTTCGCGATTGCCAAGCCGCGGTGGCTGTTCCAAGGTTCCGTCCGATGACGAAGCCCGTCTGCTGCCTCCTGATTGCCCTCGGACTCGCCGCCTGCGCGAAGAAGGACGTCGTCGTCGATCAGCCGCCTCCCACGGAAGGCACGGCCAAGCCCGTCAACAAACCCCGGCCCGATCCCGGCGAGACCCCGGCGGTGCCACCCAACAAGCTGGTGAACTCGCAAAGCGGCATGATGGTGCCGCCTCTCGAGAACACACTGCCGACCAGAAACGACATGACGGCCACCGCGCCGGTCGGCCCGGGTGGTGGCGGCGTCATCGCCACACCGCCGACCGCGGACAAGCGGGGCGAGTGACGGGACGGCGGCCGTGCGGCTCATGCCGCTGAATCGGTTTGTCACGGTCGCGGGGTTGTCGATGGTCGGCAGCTCCATGAGCACCCTTCCCGCGCCCCATAGCGACCGAGAGGTCCGCCGGCTCCGCGATCTCTCGCTGCAGCAGGTGCGCTCTGGCGTGGCCGCCTGGCTCGGCTGGCTGTTCGACGGGCTGGACATGCACCTCTACACGCTGGTCGCCACGGCCTTCGTGGCGGTGCTGCTTTCGACCGGCGAGTCGGATCCGGAGGTGGGCAAGAAGGCGTCCATCATTCAGGCCGCGTTTCTCATCGGCTGGGCGCTCGGTGGTGGTTTCTTCGGGCGCGTGGCAGACCTGCTAGGCCGGAGCCGGGCACTGGTGCTGACCATTCTGACCTATGCCTGCTTTACCGGCCTCTCGTTCTTTTCGACGGAGTGGTGGCATCTGATGGTGTTCCGTTTCCTCGCCGCGCTCGGCATCGGCGGCGAATGGGCGGTGGGTGCATCGCTACTCTCGGAAACGTGGCCGAAGTCGTGGCGGCCGTGGATCGCCGCCACGCTGCAGAGCGCGGTGAACTGCGGCATCCTGCTCGCGTGCGTGGCGGGAGCGCTGCTCGCGGGTCACCCGCCGCACTGGATCTTCCTCGTCGGCATCGTGCCCGCCTTCATCACGCTGTGGATTCGCAAGTCGGTGCCGGAGACCGAGGAGTGGAGCGAGGCGCGCAAGGACCAGCCCGCGCCGAAGATCCGCGAACTCTTCGGGCCGAAAGTGCGCAGCATCACGTGGAAGGTGATGCTGATCTGCGCGGTCTCGCTCACCGCACACTGGACCTTCATGTTCTGGCAACAGAGCTACATCCGGAGCTTGCCCGAGGTCGGTGCACTGAAAGCGGATAAGGACCACGCGACTGTGATGGCGCTGCTGTGGATCATGGTCGGCTCCATCATCGGGAACTTCGTCGCGGGCTTTCTCGCGAATGTGATGGGCTACGGGAAGGCGATCGCGCTGATGCTCGGCGGCTACTTCCTCGTGATGTGGTTCACGTTCTCACGCGGCCATGACCTGCACACGGTCTATTTCCTCTTCGCGATCACGGGGCTGATGCAGGGCTGCTTCGGCCTCTTCACGATGTGCCTGCCTCCGCTGTTCCCCGTGCTGCTGCGAAGCACCGGCGCGGGTTTCTGCTACAATATCGGCCGCATCCTTTCTGCAGCGGGCGTGGTGTTCTTCGGGATCTCCAAACACAAGGTGCAAGGCGACTTCGCCGGTGTGCTGCTGATGGCCTCGTGGCTGTTCATTCCCGCGGCCTTGTTCGCGCTCTTGCTGCCGGCGGAGGAGGATCAGTGAAGTGGCGATCTACGCCGTGTCGACGGAACGTCGACACCCCAGAAAGGAAAGCGGCCACCCCGATCCGGGATGGCCGCCATGCCCAATTACCCTATGAATTCTATCAGGGAGCGGTGACGCTGGCGCGGAGGAAGCCCTTCGCAGGCGTCAGTCCATTCGATCCACCGAGACTGAAGCTGCGGTAGCTGTAGCCGGCTCCGGCGGGAGGAAGTCCCGTCGTGATCGCCGTCGGAACGGCATTCACGGTGACCGGGAAGCCGCTCAGCGTGGTGCTGCCGGCGATCGAGTAGGTGATCCCATCGGCCACCGACGCCGCGGTGGACGGCGCGCCATTGCCAAAGGCGGCAGTACCGGTGCGGATGGCCGCGGTCAGGATCAGCTCCTTGTTGCTATCTCCATCGATATCGCTATCGGCAGCGAAGACATAGATCTTGGTCCCCACGCCGCCACTGGCGGGATTGCCGCCGAACGCGAACTCGGTGATGTTATCCACGCCATCCTTATCCGGATCGGCGGTCTGGCCGATGATCGCCGGATTGGTCTCTCCCGGGAAGAAGCTATCAATCCAAGTGCCATAAGGCGTGCTGCCGGAGGTGGTGACACTGAGCAAGCCATCACCGCTGATCAGCGACGTTTCGAAGTTCGCACCGAGCGCAGCGATCGATCCAGGACGACCCCACTTGCCGACGGCTTGCGGAGCTCCGTTGATGAAGAGCTGGTCGATGACATCGGTGCCCGCGGCCGTGAGGATCAGCGTGCCTCCCGTATTCAGGCGGACGTCCGAGCCATCGGCGAAGGTTGAGGCGAGGTTCAGCGCGAGGGTGCCTTGCGAAACCGTGGTATCGCCCGTGTGGCCGATCGCACCGGTGATCGTCTGGAAGCCGCTGCCGGTCTTCACCAGGCTGAGGCCGCCACCGGTATTACCGGTGAAGGTGGCCGAGGCATTGCCATCTCCGATCGTCAAGGCGCCGCCGGCAGTCGAGGTGACGACACCCGAGCCGCTCAGGCCATTGATGGTGTCATTGAAGCCGCCAATGTTGAGCGTGCCATTGTTGACGACGCTGCCCTTCGTGGCACCGTTGGGGATCTGGTCGGTAGCGCCGAGGATCAGGAAGGTCCCGGCTCCCACCGTGGTGTCACCCACGTAGTCATTGGGATTCGCCGTCTGGTTCGCCAGGGTGATGGCAACCGAAGAGGCATTGAGTTGGAAGCCGCTCGGACCCGTGACCTGTCCGGTCAAGCGGGCAGCGCCGGTGTTGGTGAATGTCGCATTCGCCAGGTTCGCCGTGATGGTTCCGGAGAACGTGTGCCCCGCCGTATCCAGCCGGATGCCAACCTGATCGGTGCCCAGTGCGGTATTGAACACGATCGCGTTCGCGATGGTGTAGCCACCGGCGGTATCCAGCAGAAGGCCGGCCTTGTCGGTCGCGGTTTCACCGATAGTGATCGGACCGGTTCCGAACGGGCTGCTGACGATCGCTCCCGCAGAGCCCACCGTGACCGGTGCCGAAGTGATGCGAAGGCGTGTGCCGGTGGTGGTGCCGTGTGCCAAAAGCAAGCCGCCGGAGAACGTGTTCGGATTGTCGAGCGCGAGGATCGTGTTGCCGGTGTTGGCATTACGAACGGTGACCTTCACGGCCTTGTTAGGACCATTGAGGATCTTGTTGGAGATGGTGTTTGTCTGCGCGGGAATGGTGAGCGTGGAAACACCGGCTCCGGCACTGCTATCGGTGATGGTGGCCGTGGTGGCACCCGCACCGAGGTTGGTGAAGCTGGCATTGAAACCATTCAGGTCGAGCACGCCGGTTCCCGACATGTTCAGCAAGGCGCTGGCTCCGAAGGCACCTGCACTGCCTGCCTTCAGCGTCCCATCCGAAATGGTGGTGGTGCCGGTGTAGTTGCTGGTGCCAGAGAGCAGCCAGGTGCTGAAGCCGGACTTGGTCACCGCCGTCGCGCCGGACGTACCGGGGTTGTTGATCGCTCCCATCACTTGGTTGCCGGTGGCAGTACCGCCGAGCACCAGGGTGGTGGAGAAAGTCGCATTGGCAGTGTAGCCACCGAGAATGTGATTTCCCGTGGTGGGGTTCAGCGTCAGCACCCCGCCGCCGGCGACATTGTTGATGATCCCCGTGCCGAGCGAGTAGCCATTGCCACCGGTCACGTTGATCGTGGTGGTGTTCACGTTGAAGCCCGCCGGAGCGATCGTCAGGGTATTGCCGGTTCCCGAGCCAAGCTGGTTCACGTCGAGGGTGACCGTGGCGCTCCCCAGGCCGCCGAGACCATTGCCGCCGGAGAACGTGACCGGATTGTCAGAGCGGAGCTGGAGAATGCCACCCGCGTTCAAAGCCAGCGGCTGCACGGCGCCAACGGTCTCAACCGAAAGTGCCGAAGAGATGCCCGAGACCGTGTTTCCGGGATTCGCCTGGAGCTGGAGGATGCCATTGGAATTGATGACCGTGCGGTTGGCGCTGGCGGCAGGTCGGCCCGTGTTGTCACCCGAGAGCACCACCGTGGCACCCGCGTTGACGGTGAGCGCACCATCAAAGGTGTTGTCACCGGTCAGGCTCAGAAGGCCGGTGCCAGCGGTCAGCGAGCCGGTGAAGGTATTGTCTCCATTGAGAACGATGGAATTGCCGCCGGTGGCCACGTTGATCACATCGCTGCCATTGTCTGCGATGACCGAGTTCACCGTCAGCGGATGAGTCGGGCTGTCGTTGCCCAGATTGAGGGTTCCGAATTGGGTCGTGAGCATCCCTTGGTTGGCCGAGCTTCCGATCGTGAGACTGTCGGCAGTCGGCGTTTGCCAGATCGTTCCACCGCTGAAGTCGCCGACCATGAGAACGTCGGTGGCGTTGGCCGGAGCGATGGTGGCAGGCCCGGCGGTAGCACCCATCTGCAGGAAGCCGATCTGATTCAGCGGCGAATCGGTCAGAGTGATGTTCCCGGCGGTGCCGCCGTTCACGATGCGGACGATCGCAGCGGGATCGCTCGGGATCGTGCTCGGGCCGAGACGGGTGACGTCGGCATAGGCACCCGCGTAGGCCGTGATCGGACCGGCGAAGTCATTGGTGGAATTGGTGCCGATCACCGGTTGTCCGGCGACCATCACGCGAGCCCACGGCAGGATGCCGTTGGTATTGGTGCTGTCGGTCGTCGCAATGCTACCCGCGCCGAGTACCAGCGACGAACCAGCCCCTGCCGTCACGGTTCCGAGCTGGAGCTTCGCGCCACCGCTACTTTGGGTGACATAGCTGGTCTTGCCTCCCACCAAGGTCGTGGATCCCACGAATTCGGTATGGGTTCCGCCGGCCAGATCGAGCGTGCCGCCGTTGAAATTGAGGATACCGCCATCGGCAAGCTTCGAGCTATCGTTGATAGAGTAGTCGAGGCGGAGCGTGCCTTCGGTGATGGTGGTATTGCCGGTGTAGGTGTTGTTTCCGGAAAGGGTCCACGTGCCGGTGCCGGCGTCCTTCAGGACGTTGACCGGATTGGTGCCGTTGGTGATCGCTCCGGAGATCGTGCCGTTCGAAGCGCCGCGGAGATGGAAGCCGCGGTTGCTGGTATTCGCAGCGAGGGTGCCGGAGATCGTCAGGCTGCCGGCATTCGAAAGGAAGGCAGTGCCACCGCCGCCGGAAGTGGCGGTGAAATTGCCGGCGATCGTGTTGTTGCCCGCGTTGTTGATGATCGCTGCTTCACCGGGAATCGGCAGGGGATTCGGGAAAGAGAGCGCATCGAAGCTGGTGGTGAACGACAGGTTGCTGGCGAGCGAGATGTCACCGCCGCTGCCGTCGAGAACGAGCGAGCTAAGGCTGCTCGGGTTCGCGGACGGGACGACCGTGATGGTCTTGGGCCCCACGCCAAGGGCGGAGGAATTGGTGATGACGAGGTCGCCGGTATTGACGTTCACGCCGCCGGTGAAGGTGTTGTTGCCCGAGAGTGTCCACACGCTGGAGCCGTTGTTCTTGAGCACCGAGGTCCGGTTGACCACGCCTGCCACCGTGATGACGGCACCGGCGGTGCCAGCACCGGAAGCAGCGGGGCTGATGGTCACGACCTTGGTGCCGGTGTTGACCGCAGTCACGGTGGTACCGCCCGCGATCCCCGTTCCCGAGATCGTGGCTCCGTTCACGATGCCATCGACCGAGGCGAGCGTGATGGTGGTGGCTGCCGCGGCGAAGTTGGCCGCCAGCGTCGTCGTGCCAGCGGTGGCATTGTCCAGGATCTGGCCGGAGATTTCGCCGGTGCCAGCGGTGGATCCGTTGAGTCCGAGGGTTTTGCTGCCGAGGCCGCTCGCGGTCACATTGGCAGTGAGCTTGAGCAGGCCGGTGCCATTGTGGCTGATGCTGCCACCTCCAGTCGTGCCGCCGAGATCGAAGGTGCGGTTGGTGGTTTCACCGGTGCCGGTATAGAGGAGTGCGGAGGTGTTTCCGATACCGCCGAGCGAGACGACGGCATTCGTGCCAAGCGGACCGGACACGCCGGTGTTCTTGATGGTCGCGGAGCTGATATTACCCGCAAAGCTGCGCGTGGGTCCGCTGTAGGTGTTGTTACCCGTGAGGACGATGGTTCCGCCGCCGGCCTTGGTCAGCGAACGGGAACCGCCGCTTTCCGAAATGGTGCCGCTGATCGTCACCGGGCCGGAGTTGCTGCCGATGATGCCGTCCCCGGCTCCGGTCATGTCGCCAGCCAGCGTGATTGGCCCAGCCCAAACGGTGTTGAGGTTGTCGACGCGGAGCTGGCCGAGGGATTCCCCGGTATCGCCCCCCGCCAGCGTGACCGCGGCGTTGTGAACCCCGGCGCCGGCAAGAAGCGTGCCGTTGGCGAGGATGTTGATCGTCGCGGCCGCATTGTCCGCGCCATTCATCTGGGCCTTGCCTGCACCTGCCGCAGCACCCACGCCGATGTTCCAGATGCCGGTGAAATTGGAGTAGTCGCCGTTGAGAATGGTCGTGTTGGTTCCAGTGCCAAGGGCGGTGACATTGGTCGTGCCCGCGCCGCTCAACGCATTGCCCAAGCCGGTGAAGGTCACGTTGGCCTTGTTGACGTTCAGCGTCGCGTTGTTCACCACCGGGCCGAAGCCGAGCGAACCTTCATGGCTGGCGATCAGGGTGCCGGCGTTGATGGTGGTGGTTCCGGAATAGGTGCTGGCGGCGGTGCCATTCAGCGTGAGCGTGCCGGCACCGGCCTTGGTGAGTGAGCTCGCCGAACCGGCGTTGTTTGCGATCGTTTCCGCGATCGAGGCACTGTCACTTGCATTGGTCACCGTGATGGTGCTGGCGAGGTCATTGGCCAGAACGAATGATCCGGCACCCGCGCTCGTGACGCTGAAACCGGAGACCGCGAAGGTGATGTCATTCACCGTGTTGGTGGTCGTGACCGCGATGGCTTCCGGCGTGCCTGAACTTCCATCGAACAGCGCGTCGGAATTCTGGACCCAGGTGATGGCCCCGGGGCTCCAGTTTCCATTGCCGGCGGCGGTGCTCCAGTTGTTGGAGGGCCCGGCGGAATTCCACGTGAGCGTGGCGGCTTGCACCGAGCAAGTCAGTGCGGTCGTCAGTAACGATAGGCGCGCCGCGGAAGCCAGCGCTTGGGGATTGAATGGATACTTCATGGGTTTAACGGGGTTGGGTTGAAGCTGCTCACGGCTCTGCAAGGCCGTATGACAAATCACACTCAGATCCCCCTGTGATAAGGATTGGGGATTTTCCGAGGATCGATTCTTATGAGCCCAGCCGGTAGGGCTTAGTCAAATTGAATCACTGTCTATCCCCTTTTGGTGGGTACCCGATCCGGCATTTCCCTATGTAAAGTCCTAGGGATATTGCCTCACATAGCTCCTTCCGGGGAAAGACGGCGGACTGAATGCTTGTTATCGCCGCCCTCCAGCAGCCTGCGACGACCTTGTCCCTGAACGAGAACTTCCGCTAGATCCTTGCTGCCGCTATCAACAAGGTTCGCAGGAACCCGGACGCGGAAATCTTCCGGCAGATGTGCGCCAGGTGGGCGGCGGCGCTAGCGCTTCAGGAGCCAAGCCCCGGTGACAAACACCGCAGCTCCCGCCCATGCCGGAGCGAGGTGCCAGAAATCGAGGTAGCCGATCGGGTAGTGCACGCCGATCGCGCAGCCGAAGCCCACGATTCCCGCGGCGGTCAACGCCTGCCAAACATGCCTCGACGGTGCGGCCTTCCACAGGATACAGAGGACCGTCAGGCCGGTCGTGAACAAGCCACCGCCAAAGCCCGCTCGATCGTGCGCAATCAACGGGATCAGCCTCGGATTGATCGCATTGAGTTGCTCCCGCGTGTAGCCGATGAAATCCAAGTCGCTGGGGACGAAGACCAGCGTCATCCCCACGGTCAGGATCGTCGCTCCCGCCGCCACGAGGCCGCTCCCCCACATCATCCACAGCAGCCACCCCCACGCCTGCCGGCTGCGCCAGGACACGGGCCATGCAGCCGCCCTGAAATCCAGAGGCTTCGAGCAAAGCCGGCGGGTCTTCCATAAACCTGTCAGAGTGACCGGCAGCAGCAGCAAGGTGGCCCACGCGTGCCAGCCGTCGAGATAGCCGTAGCCAAGGTAGGCGAGGAAGCTGCCGAAGCCGGTCGCATTCGTGAGCGCCAGCGTCCACCACGCCCAGCTCTCGCCCTCACGCAGCGGGAAGAGCGCGAGCCACGCATAGAGCACGGCAATCGCCACCAGCACGCCGCCGAACGAAAGACGGTCGTGGATCATGAAGTGAACGATCCGGCATTGGTTCAGCTCGCATAGCGCCACCGGTTGCATGCCGAGGAACTCGACATCGTGCGGGAGGAAGTGTCCCGTCACCGAAAGAAAGATCGCACCACCACCCGAGAACAACAGCGCGATCGCCGTGAACAAGATCAAGGAGCGGCCGTCCCCGATCAACGCCGATAGGAAACTACGGGAATCATCGGAGTTCATCGCCACAGCACCACCGGTTTGAGTCCTTGCTCCTCGAAAAACGGATCGAGCCGCCTGGCAAGCTCCGGCCAGCGCTGGTGAGGAACCTGCGGGTAAAGATGGTGCTCGAGATGATAAAGGTGCTCCAAGCTCAGCCAAGCCACCACTTTCCCGCGAAACAAGCGAGTCTGCCGCAGCGGATCGTCGCCCGTCGCATCGTGCGGCATGAAGCTGGTCATGAACGGATACACCCAGCTTCCCGCCACGGTCACCGCCAGATAGATCATCCCGACCTGCGACCCGAGACACCATGCGGCCCACGCGATGATCACCGCGCCCTCGATTGCAATCCAAAGCCGCTTTCGTCCTGTCGTGTGCATGAGCGCCCACACCCACAGGCGAGGCTGGGCGATGAGGCCATCGAGCAAGGCGCGCCACCACGACATGCGAGCCGCGGCACCTTCCAGGTCATCTTCATGGGGAAACCTCCGGTGATGGTGCAGGTGCGATTCTCGAAACGCATGACCGGAGCGAAACGACAGCCCCTCGATCAAAAAGAGCAGCGTTTCATTCAGCCAAGCCGGCAGCCGCAGCGTGCGATGCACCAGGTCATGCGAAACGGATGCATACGTGAAGAAGCTCTGGAGCACGGCGCAGCCCAAGGCGATCACCCACCAGCCGCGCTCACCGGCGGCAAAGAAACCGGCACATGTGGCGAACGGGAGCACCAGGCAGCGGAAACGTTCCGCGGCCGATGTCTCCAACAGATCGAGACCCAGCGATTCCAGCGACGGCTTCTTCATGCCGTGTACCCGGGTTCATGCCGCAAGAAGCGGCGCATCATGGCGGTGGCGACAGCATCCGGCATCACCCGCATCTGGACATCCCGCCCCCGGCAAAGCAACGGATTTTCCCACTGGATCATGGTGCCGAGCCAACGCGACAGCGCCCATAATTTCCGCAGGCGCCAGCGACGTTTCCGCTCGAACTGGGCCATCGCATCGGGGCGGCCCCACTGCAAGGCGAGTTCCCAAGCATCCTCCAGCGCCATCGAAGCACCCTGACCCAGGTTCGGGCTCAACGGGTGAGCGGCGTCGCCAATCAGCACGACCTTTTCCTCGATCTGCCACGACCGCGGCGGGATCAGATCGCTGATCGGATGCTGGAGCAATTCCGCATCCGGCATGGTATCGAGAATCTCCGCAACAGGCGCATGCCAACCGGCGAAGTCCTCGCGGAGTTGGTCGATTCCTACCCGGTCACGACAGTTCGGCCCGGCAACGTTCGCGCTGGCATACCAATAGGTTCGCCCGCCGCCGACGGGTGCGATGCCAAAGCGCCTGCCGTGTCCCCAGCTTTCGCAGACACGCCCGCCTTCCCATCCCGCGGGAACATGGTCCACGAGCCCGCGCCAGCCGATGTAACCGAGATAGTGCGGTTCGCGCCCCGGCCAAAAGGAAGCCCGGATCTTCGAATGTGCGCCATCCGCGATGATGACCCGCCGTGCCAACCACTCGCGGCCGTCGGCGAGGGTCAGTGTCACGCCACCCGATGCAAACGAGCCCCGGATGACTTCACAGCCCGGCAAGACAGTCTCCCTTGGCAGGCAAGCCAACAACGCCGCCTGCAGATCACTGCGCCGCGTGCTCAGGCTATGTTCGCCGTCCCGCGGAATGGTCAGCGCGGAAAGCAAGCGGCCCTTCATGTCCCGCAGCTCCCATCGCGGCACGGACACCGAATGTCCCGCGCGTAGCCCGGCCAAGGCACCCAGACGCTCCAACACTGCACAACCATTCGGGCCTAACAGGAAACCCGCACCGATTTCCCGGAGTTCGGATGCTTGCTCAAGCACCACCGTTTCCACCCCGCGCTGGCGCAAGGCGATGGCCACCGCCAAGCCGGCAATGCCGCCTCCGACAATGACCGTTTCGGCGCTGTCACCCATGACGGCTCAGAGTTCCAGCATGTGCGCCACATGCGCGGCGGTGAGCTCGCCCATCGTCTGGCAATCGCGGAAGATGTCGGTGTGGTGATACTTCGCGAGATCGGCGGCGAGGGAGGCGACGTGCTCGCGGGGTGCAAGCTCCTCGCGGCGCATCACGCCTAACAGGGCCTTGAGGCGTGAGCCCTCGACCTTCGCGCGGCGGGTCATCTGGGCGTGTTCCTCGGCGACGTACTGGTCGATGGTCTTCCGGTTCAGGACATCGAAGGCGAGCTTGGTGATGCTCTTGTTAGAATCGAAGCGGTAGGCGAGGTAGATCTTGCCGCGGCGCTCGTAGCTCTGCTGGTCGAAGTCGATCGGCCGCACCCGGTACTGGATCTCCTCGAAGTCCGGAGTGATATCCACCACGTAGTTCACGCTGCGCATGTCGCCGAGCAGGCGGATGAAGCAGCGCTCGTTGAACTTGGTGAATTCCTTCGCGATGCGGACCTTGTTCAGCTCCGGCCGCGGCAGGTGATCCTTGAGAAAGACATCACCCGGCACCCCGGCGATGTGTTCCTCGATCAAGGTGTTGCCATTGACCAGGTAGTTGATGCGGTTCGGCGAGAGGATGTGCTCCAGCTCCAGGCCGTAGATCCGCGAGGCATCGGCCTGCTTCACGTAGAAGTAGTCCGAGTTGTCGTTGTAGAGGTTGGTGATGCGGATGCGGAACGGCCGCGAGTTGCCGAACTCGCCGAAATCGATGCGATCGACGGTGAGGTGCTCGTGAAGGTCCGACTCACCGCCGATTTTCAGCTCGGCATAGATCTTGGTGAGCTTCGGTCTCAGCTCCAGCATCAGCTCCTGCGGGTAGTACACCGAGAGCCAGAGCGTTTCCTTCCCGCGCGGATCCTCGTAGGGCATCGATCCGGCGAAACGCGTCAGGTCATCGTAGACCAGCGGGATATCGCGCAGGCGGTCGAAGTGATAGAGATACTGCCGGAGCGTGGGGGAGACGGTGTACTTGATCTTGCGGCGGGAGATCACGGGGGGAGGATGCCTGTTCGAGCTGAAAAGGCGAACACCTAACTTCAATGCCCGAACAAGCTTCCGTAGGCGCGCTGGTCACAGCGCAGAATGGTTATCGAGAAGCCGTCCTCTCACGACGGCTTCCGCGTTCCCGCGAACGCGCCTACGGTCGAAGACAGCGGTTCACTTCTCCTTCTCCGTCTTCAGCACCAGTTCCTTGAACTGCACCACCATCGCCGGGCCGGCGTGGATCTGCAGGGCGAGGATGCCTTCCTTCGGCGCGTTCTTGGTGTCGTTGTCGGTGACGTCCACGGTCTGCTTGCCGTTGATGAAGTGCTGCACGTGGTTGCCCTTGGCGATGATCTTGTAGTCGTTCCAGTCCTCGTCCTTGATGGCGGCCTGGATCTCGGCGGAGTCGCCGACCTTTCCGGCGAGCTGGGGCTTGCCGTTCTCGCCGACCTCGGTCTTCTCACCTCGCTGGGCGAGGATGCCGCGGCCCTTTTCCTCATAGAGGATGCCGCTGTAGGTCTTGCCGGCTTCGAAGTCCGCTTGATAGCCGCTCACGACGGGGCCAAAGGGTCCCGGCTCGACCAGCTTCGAGCGGTACTGCACGCCGCTGTTTCCCTTCTCGATGCGGTATTTGAAGGTCAGCTCGAAGTCGCTGACGTTCCCGCCTTTCCAGACGAGGAAGGTATTGTGGGAGATCTTGGTGTCGCCGCTATCGGTGGTCTTGCCGGTGATGGTGCCGTCCTGCACCGACCAGAGCTTGGGATTGCCCTCCCAGCCGGTGAGGTCCTTGCCGTTGAAGAGTTGCTTCTCGCCGGCGTGGAGCGTGGCGACGAACAGGAAGAGCGGGGCGATGAGTTTCATGATTCGCGTGGAGAACGCAGGGAATACATGAAACCTTTCTTTTCCCGGAGACGAGCCAAATCCGCGATGCGTCATCCCACGGCTTGCCTGCGCCTCAGGAGACCTGGGAGAGCCAAGTCCGCAGGTTGTAGTAATTGGTCACCCGCGTGATCTTGCCGATCCGTGCCTCAAAGAAGGCACCGACGCGAAGGTGGTAGGTCTGGCCTTTCGCCTCAGGCAAGCCTTCATCGGTGGCCAAGTATTCGCCGCGGATGTAGAACTCGGCAGCGGCACGGCTTTCCGGCCCGGTGAAAATCGCCAGGTCTTCCACCGTCTCGCGATAGCTGCGATCCATGCGCTCGAGGAAGGCGCGGAAGGCGTCCTTGCCGGTCTCGGCCTGGCCTTCGTTGACCTCGTGGACGACGTCGTCGGCCAGCAGTTCGAGCAGGGCTTCGCGGTCGCCGGAATTGAAGGCGGCGTAGTAGTTCTCGATCAGCGATTTCATGGGGAGAAATGGTCCCAGCCGCCAGTGAGGGAGGTCCCTTGGCCGCGGGGGAGGAGTTTGCCGACGATCGAGAGCGGAGGGAAGTCCTTTGGCCAAAGGGGGCAAATCGCCTTCCAGCGGCGCGGCGAGACGGTGAGGAGGAGCTCGTAGTCCTCGCCATCGCCGAGCGCCTGGGCGCGGGTGCAGCCGCGGGTGGCGGGGACCTCGCCGAGCTCGAAGCCGCAACCGCTGGCCTCGGCGAGGCGCGGCAGGTCTTTCGCGAGGCCATCGGACAGGTCCATCATCGCGGACGGCCGCAGGTGGCGGACCAACCAAGATGCCTCGGCGAGCCGCGGGGCGAAATTCAGGTGCTTGCCGCGGATCGAGCCGCCGAGGCGGCCGGTGACTGCCACGAGGTCGCCGGGCTTGCCGCCGCTGCGGAGAACCAGGTGCTTCCGCTCCACACTGCCCTCGCCCGCCACGGAAATCATCGCGCCGGAAGGCAGCCGCGAGGTTTCGCCGCCGGCCAAAACCCCGCCATAGGTCGCGAGGCATTTGCGGATGCCGCGGTAGAGGCCATCCATCCAGGCGACCGGCTTTTCGGGATCCACCGCCACGGTGACCAGCAGGTGCTCCGGCACGCCGCCCATGGCGGCGAAGTCGCTGAGCACGCGGGCCACCGACTTCCAGCCGACCTTCTCCGACGGGGTCTCAGGCAGGAAATGAACGCCCTCGACGATCGCATCCGTCTTCAGCAAGCGCAGCGGGCCGCGACCGGGATCGACCACCGCGCAATCGTCGCCCGGGCCCACGATGAGCTTCTCGCCACCGGGAAAGCCGCGCAGCAGCCGCGCAATCAGGGCGTCTTCACCGAGATCGCGGAGGCGCTTCTTCATGAGTCGGCCGGCATGTCGATGATGCCGGAGCGGGCGAGGAGTTGGATGGCCACCGTGGCCGCGTTGAAAAGGAAATGCACCGACATGCAGGCCAGGATCGAGCCCGTGAACTCGTAGAGCAGGCACAGGATCACCGCCAAAACGAACAGCGGCAGCAAGGCCACCACATGCCCGTGGGCCGCGGCGAAAACGAGCGAGGAAAAGACGATGCCGCCCGCCGGTCCGCAAAAGCGCTTGGCGGCGGGGTAGAGGTAGCCGCGGAACACGATCTCTTCCGCCATCGGCGCGACGAAGGCGGCCGTGACCGCCATCAGGGTGATCACCACCGGATTCTGCACCTCCTTGAAGACCTTCACCGCCTCCTGCACGGACTCGATGTGCAGGCTTTCCTCGAGCCACTTGTTCCACCCGGTCATGAAGAGCACCCCCATGAAGCACCACATGAAGAACACCGTCACGGGCGCGATGGCGAAGGCCAGCGGCCACTTCCGCCAGCGCAGGCCGAGCCATTCCACGATCTTTACCCGCCAGGTGACGAAGGCCAGCACCATGCCCATGATGAGGAGCTGGAAGATGATCGAGGCGACCAGCACCCCGGGCGTGTACTTCTTGTCCAGTGGCGTCTCGTCCGCTCCGGCATTGGCCGCGGTGAGGCCGGCAAAAATGAAGAAAACCAGCCCGATCAGCGGCAGGTCCAGCAAGCGATAGATCGCGGTGCTGACCTTGAAGAGGCCCTTCTTTGCCGGC
Organism: Luteolibacter sp. Y139; assembly: GCF_038066715.1. Classification (NCBI taxonomy): domain Bacteria; kingdom Pseudomonadati; phylum Verrucomicrobiota; class Verrucomicrobiia; order Verrucomicrobiales; family Verrucomicrobiaceae; genus Neoluteolibacter; species Neoluteolibacter soli. Next base: position 147,745 of record NZ_JBBUKT010000012.1, read on the forward strand.
ACTTCCTCGGTCTCGGGAATCGGCGGCGGAAGCGTCCCGGGAGGTGCGTAGGGTGAATCGGAGTCGGGTCGCGGCAACGGCGGCGTCGCCACCGGGTCGGCCGCGGGAATGGAGAGCGCGGCATCCTCCGCGGATATTGTAGGCGGTTCGTCGGAGGGCCGATCGAAGGGCTCCACCTTTCCGAACATCGTCCGGATCGACCAACTCACCAAAAAAACCACGGCGGCGGCTCCAAAGGTCCCCAGAATGATGGCGTCAGGACCCGAAACGGAAGGCGTGGCAGCGATGAAAAATTCCATTCGGCGGCGGCAATGTGGCGGCCAGACAGAAGCGGAGCCAGCGGGAAATGGGCGCAGATATTTTTAGTTAATAAATGATGATGGTTTGATAAGCTTGCGGTTTTCCAAAAAATCAGGATGGTCGCGGCACCGAATTTCCCTCCGTGTCCAAGCAGGCCGCCAACCCCTACCGCTCGATCCTGCGCAGGCACATGCCGGAGCCCTTGCTCGCGCTGCTGATCTTCGTGATGGGCGTGTGGCTGTGGGACAATCACTTCGGCCCGAAGTACGGCTGGGAAGACGGGGTCGGGCGCATGGCCCTGCGCAAGGCCGACCGCGAGCTGCGGCTGGCCGAAACCGCTGGCGACCTGCCCGAGCTGCCGCGGAAGCTGCTCGGCATCCCGGACCGGGAGCATGCGCTGACGCATGCCATCCTCTCGCTGGAGATGCTGGAAAACGATCGCACCCTCGATGAAGACGGGGCCTTCGCGCTGGGGGTGCTGCGAGTGGTGCGGAAGAACGACGGGGCCCTGATGCCGCCGCCGCCCGATCCGGATCTGATTTTCCGCAGGGTCGCCCAAGGAAGCGATTCGTGGTGGGACCGCGAGTACCTGACCCAGCTGGGATCGGTCCGGCGCGACGGCACGGTCCAAGCGATGCCCGAGCGCTCGAAGGACCCCCGCAGCCGCGAGGTCGCCCTGCGGGCGGTGTTGTCCCGCGGCGCGGTATGGCTACTGGCCCTCTGCGGCCTGGCATTCCTGCCCGCGGTGGTGCGCGGCTACTGGACGGCGCTGCGCAGCCAGCCACGTGGCTACATCGGGCACTGGCCGACGGCGCTGGGGCTGGGGGTCTTCCTGCTCGCGTATCTCGCGTCGATTGGCTTCGGGAAGGCCCTCGATCTCCTGATTTCGCAAAAATGGACCGGCGAGGGCGGCCAGCCGGTGTCAATCGCGCCCGGGCTTTTCGCCCTGATCGATGCTGCCACGCGGTTCCTGCCGGCCTTGCTGGCGTTCGCCTTCCTCTTTCGCAAGGGCCGCCACGTCTACACCCGGCTGGGGCTGAATGCCGCGCCGGATGGCAAGCTGGTGCTCGGCAGCTTCGCCCTGCTGATGATCGCGGACCAAGTGCTGCGCCACTTCATGCTCGGCGCTGACATCCCGGACGACCCCGCCGGCGGGCTTTCTGAAATGGAGGAAGGGCCGTGGGGCCTGGTGCTGGCCCTTACTTCCGCCTGCCTCGCTGCCCCGGCCGCGGAGGAAATCCTCTACCGCGGGGTGCTCTTCCGCTCGCTGGCCAATGGCCTGCGGGTGCCGGCCGCAACTTTGATCTCCGCGGCGGTGTTCGCCGTCGTTCACTTTTACGATGGCTACGGCCTGACTTCCGTCGGCCTGCTCGGCGTTGCCTGCGCGCTCTGTTTCGCGGGTTCCGGCAGGCTGGTGACAGCCATCTGCCTCCATGCACTGTATAATTTCGCGATCAAGGTTCCTGAATGGATCGTTTATCATGCGCCGCTATGAATTGACGACTGGGTTCCACTCGCCATCGACATTTGAAACCTGTATTGCAGCCTCCCGAGATTCATGAGTTCCACTTCCTTCGAAGCGCCGTCGCTGGAAGTCCTATCCGGACTATTGCCCGCGTACGAGTTCGACTCCTTCATTGCCCAAGGTGGCATGGGAGCGGTCTACAAGGCCCGCCAGCGGGCGCTTGATCGCGTTGTGGCGATCAAGGTGCTGCCGCGCGAACTCGGCGAAGACCCCGTTTTCCGCGAATCCTTTGAGACCGAGGCCCGGGCGATGGCCCGCCTGAACCACCCGAATCTCATCGGCGTCTACGACTCCGGAGATATCGACGGCATGCTCTACATCGTGATGGAGTATGTGAACGGCAAGTCGCTCTACCACTCCGCCTACAACTTGGCGGTGGATCCCGAGCAGGCGGCCGCACTGGTGAAAGGCATCTGCGACGGTCTCGCCCACGCCCACGAAAACGGCGTCATTCACCGCGACATCAAGCCGGCGAATATTCTCCTCAACGAGAAGGTGGTGCCGAAGATCGGCGACTTCGGCCTGGCCCGCCCGGCCGATGCCGACAGCCCCGGTCTGATCATGGGAACTCCCGGCTACACCGCGCCGGAGATCTATGACAACCCGGAGCACTTCGATGTCCGGACCGACATCTACGCCGTCGGTGTCATTCTTTACGAGCTGCTCACCGGCCACAAGCCGGAGGACGAGGACATGCAGCCGCCGTCCAACCTCATCGGGTGCGACAAGAAGCTGGATGTCATCTGGCAAAAGTCCACCGACCCGGAACCCTCCCGCCGCTACAACAGCGCCGAGGAAATGTCGAACGACCTGGTGGTCTGGGCGAACCGCGTGCCGGAAACCTCGACCCTGCGGATTGTCCATCGCGCAGGCGGACCGCTTCCGCATACGCCTCACGTGGGTCCTCATGTCCCGCACGTGCGCTCCGCCCACGCCGCCATGCCGCGACGTGCGCCGGTGATGATTCAGAAAAAGAAGAAGGCGGACCTGACCGTGCCAATCATCATCGCCCTGATCGTGATCGGCGGTGGCGGACTGGTCTTCTTCCAGAAGGGCAAGTCCGACAAGGAAAGGCTCGAGATCGAGGCCAAGCGCGAGGCGGTCGAAAAGGAGAACGCGAGAATTCGCGCCATCAACGAGGAGACGAAGCGAAAGAAGGAGAAGGGAGAAGAGGCCAAGCCTGACCCCAGTACGATTCGCTTCGCTCCGGAAACCAAGCCGGAACCGGCCCCGACGTCCACCGCACCGCCCAAGGGCGCGGAACCTGCTCCGCCTCCGTGAGGCAACCGTCGTACCCCTCCCATGAACGCGGAATCCTTTGATCCACCTTCGCTGGAAGACCTGGAGTCCCTGCTGACGGGCTACCAGCTCATTGCGTTCATTGCGCAAGGTGGCATGGGAGCGGTCTACAAGGCGCGCCAGCGCAGCCTGGACCGGGACGTGGCCATCAAGATCCTGCCGCGCGAGTTCGGCGCCGACCCGGAGTTCCGGGCCTCCTTCGAGACCGAGGCCAAGGCCATGGCCCGGCTGAACCACCCGAACCTGATCGGGGTCTTTGACTACGGGGATGCCGATGGCATGCCGTACATCGTGATGGAGTACGTGCCGGGGAAGTCGCTCTTCCACTCCGCGCACAATCTCGCGGTGGAGCCGCGGCAGGCCGTCACCATCGTCAAAGCGATCTGCGACGGCCTCGCGCACGCCCATGAAAACGGCGTCATTCACCGCGACATCAAGCCAGCGAATATCCTGCTGACCCCGAAGGCCGAGCCAAAGGTCGGCGACTTCGGCCTGGCCCGCCCGGCCGGTGAAAATTCCACCGGTCTGCTGATGGGCACGCCGGGCTACAGCGCCCCGGAAATCATCCGCCAGCCGGATCACGCCGACCACCGCTCGGACATCTTCGCCCTCGGCGTGGTGCTCTACGAATTGCTCATCGGCAAGTGTCCGCCCTACGACGTTCCTCCGCCTCCGCCGTCCACGCTTGTCGGTTGCAGCAAGGAACTCGACGTGATCTGCGCGATCGCGATGCACCCCGCGGCGAGCATGCGCTACCCCAGCGCCGAGTCGATGTCCGCCGCACTGGATCAATGGCTGCGTGGCGACCACCGCGTCCCGCCACCGAGGACCACTGGCAGCATTCCCCAAGGCGCAGCCCACGCACCGGTCCGGGCACCGAAGTCGATGGAGCCTGCGCCGGCGATGGTGAAAAGCCGCAGCGGTGTGGGCAGTCTGGTGATCCAGGCCGGCGTTCTGGCCGTCCTGATCGTCGTCACCGCCATCGCGTGGAAGTACCTCAAGGGCATGGAGGCGGAAAAGGCCTCCAAGCAAGCCGCTTACGACGCCGCGAAGACGCATCAAACCGCAAGCTCCGGCTCGTCGTCCACAAAGCCTCCGCGTCCTTCAGGCGAAACGTCCAAGCCGATACCAGACACCGGAACGGCAGGCACGGACACCACGACTCCGGTGAAACCGGATCCGGATCCGGGGACTCCCGCGAATCCAACGGATGCAGGCACGACCCCTGAGGCCGACATTGCCTCTACGGACAATCACACGACGGACCCCACCACCCCGGTCCTAGGGCTCGGGAACGACATCAAGCCGGAGGATATCATCAAGCCGCCGGTCGAGCTGCCGCCCGCCATCGTCGAGCTGGAGACCAAGGCCAGAGCCTTGCTTCAAGGACAGGAGAAAGACCGGGACAGGGAACTGACGGAGAATGCCAAATCCTTTTCCCGGGATCTCGACACATGGCTGAGGACCCTCAGCAAAGGCGACCAAGTCACGTGGAAGCCCCACGTCGAGCGGCTGAAGCGTTTGGCAACCGCCACCCGCGTGCCGCCCCGCGTTGATACCGACAGTGGTATCAATCTGTCCGAGCGCATGGCCAAGATCGCCGAGTTTGGCGCCCGCAAGCAGAAGGCCATCGACGACGGCTTCGAAAGCAAGGTCGGGAAAATCCGTGATGCCTACGTCACCCGTGTCAAGGAAGCGGCGGCCAAGGCCCGCGAGTCCGGCGACGAAAAAGTCGCCACGGCCCTCGACGAGCGCGCGTCCGGCTCGGCCGAACTGGCTGCCTGGATGCGAATCATTCACCCTGAGGAGAACCTCGCGTTCGTTCTCGACCAAACGGGCGTGGCCCCCGCCGGCGCAGCCCTCAAGATTGTCTCGGCCGTCTATGGTACCGGCGGCAAGAACGCCGACGTTACCGAAAAAGTGCGCGAGTGGCTGACGGTCAAAAAGGAGGCATTCCGTGTGACCCCTCCGGACCTCGGGGCGGATCCGAATCCGGGGTGGAACAAAGGGCTGACCATCACCTACGTCCTCGACGGGGCGGAGGCCAAGAAGAGCTGGGGCGAAAACTCGCAGGTCTCACCCTCCGATTTCGTACCGGAATCTTCCGCCAAGGCTGTCCTTCCTGAAAACGCCAACGATCCCATGCTCGGCCGGTGGGTGCTCAATCGGGAGGTCACCTTCATCGTCGAGCCGAACGGCACCGCCACCAATCACAAGAACGGCTGGGTCGGGAAATGGAAATACCTCCGCAGCGGCCCCGGTGGCCGGGTCTACGAGATGGCATGGCAAGACGGCCGCTGGCGCGATACCATCACGCTTTCCTCCGACAAGAATGAGCTCAAGGGAGCCAATCAGGAAGGCGATCGTTTCGAGGCGGAGCGCGAGCCCGTCGGCACCGAGCCATTGACTGGCGCGTGGTCTTGGAACGATGGCGGCGGCCTTTTTGTGTTCCGGCCGGACGGCACCTCATTTACCGAGAAGGATAACGGCAAATGGAAGATTGTCGCCAAGACCGTCGGAAAGCGCATTTACACGGTGACGTGGGAATCGGGCAGCATTGATGAACTCGTCATCGAAGACGATCCGAACCAGTTCTCCGGCACCAATAGCAAGGGCGCGAAAATCGGCGCGAAGCGCGCCGGACGCTGAGGAGCTTCAGCGGTTCTTCAGGAATTCCGCGACCTGTGCGAAGAACGGCGACATCGCCGACCACGCCTCGCCGCTGATTTCGCACTCGGCCATCGCGGCCTCCATGAGGTCCACCCAGCGGGCCGCTTCCTTGTCGCCGATAGCGAACGGGTGCCGCATGCGCAGCCGCGGGTGGCCGCGGTTTTCCACGTAGGCCTCGTGGCCGAGGAAGCGGAACTGCAGGAACTCCCGCAGCCGCTTTTCCGCACCCTCGAAGTCCTGCTCCGGGTAGAGCGGGCCGAGCACGTCATCCGTGCGGACGCGCCGGTAAAAAGCCGCGACCATTGCTGCCAAGCCATCTGCGCCGACTTCGCGGGCGACGATTTCCTCCATGGATTCCACGCCCGTGTCATGGCACCGGCCCCTCGCGCGCGCAAGTCCCACGGGAGGCAGCCGACAGGCGGACAGGCGCTCATATGAACAATAGACTAGCGCGATCGGAAGTCCTGCCTACTGTCCACGCCGTGCCCGCGAAGAAGTCCGCCACTCCTCCCCGTCCGCAAGCCGCCATCCAGATCCGCGGTGCTCGCCAGCACAACCTGAAGAGCCTGAACCTGGATATCCCGCTCGGCCAGCTGACCGTGGTTACCGGCCCGTCCGGCTCCGGGAAGTCCTCGCTCGCCTTCCACACGCTCTACGCCGAAGGCCAGCGGCGCTACGTGGAGACCTTCTCGCCCTACGTCCGGCAGTTCTTCGACCGGATGGACAAGCCGGACGTGGATCACATTGATGGCATTCCGCCGGCGATCGCGATCGAGCAGAAGAACAACATCCGGACCACCCGCTCGACTGTCGGCACGCTGACCGAGATCAATGACTACCTGAAGCTGCTCTACGCCCGCTTGGCCAAGGGCTACGATCCGGACACCGGCGAGGAGATCTTTCCGGACTCTCCGGAGAGCGCCACCGCCTGGGCTTTCGAGAATCTCGCCAAGCAGCAGGTGCTGGTCACCTTTCCTGTCGCGATTCCCGCGGATACGAAGAGCGAGGACCTGTTTCCTTTCCTCAGCCAGCAGGGCTATCTGAGGGTTTTGATCGGAGATGAGATCGTCCGCACGGATGATCCGGGCAGCGCCAATCTCAAGGCCCGCACGATCAGCGTGATCCAGGACCGGGTCACTGTCGCAGACAGCGATCGCACGCGTCTGCTGGAGGCGCTTGAGCATGCATTCACCCTGGGCAAGGGCCATGCGACGCTTTCGCTCGCTTCCAAGCCGCAGGCTTCGGCGAAGGGCTTCTCCGCGACCTGGACCAATCCCGCCACGGGCAACTCGCTGCGTGCCCCCTCCCCTGCCCTCTTCTCTTTCAACAACCCGCTCGGCGCCTGTCCCAAGTGCCGCGGCTTCGGCCGGGTCATCGGCCTCGACCTCGACAAATCGGTTCCCGATCCCTCGCTGACGATCCGGCAAGGCGTCATCAAGCCCTTCCAAGGCGAGCGTGGCGAGGAATGCCAGCGCGACCTGCTGCGCTGCTGCAAGGAGCACCGCGTCGACATCGACACGGCGTGGGAAGACATGGACGAGTCTACCCGCGAGTGGATCTACTACGGGGATCGTAAATCAAGCGGCTCCGAAGACCTCGAGGAACTCTGGCGCTCCGGTGGCTGGTATGGCGTGAAGGGCTTCTTCGACTGGCTGGAAACGAAGGCCTACAAGATGCACGTCCGCATCTTCCTCAGCCGCTATCGCTCCTACACGACCTGTGCGACCTGCCGCGGCAAGCGGCTGCAGCCGGAAGCGCTGTGCTTCAAGATCGATGGCAAGACCTTGCCCGATCTGTGGACGCTGCCGCTCACCGATCTCTCCGCTTGGTTCTCCACCCTGATCACGGATCAACGCTCACTGGGCACTCAAGACGCGTCACTGAAACTGATCCTCACCGAGATCACTTCGCGCCTGAAGTATCTCGATGAAGTCGGACTCGGCTACCTGACCCTCGATCGTCCCGCCCGCACCCTGAGCGGCGGCGAGATCGAGCGTGTGAATCTCACGACCTGCCTGGGAGCTTCCCTCACCAATACGCTGTTCGTTCTCGACGAGCCCACGGTCGGGCTGCACCCGCGCGACATCCATCGCCTCGTCGGTGTGATGCACGGGCTGCGCGACAAGGGGAACACGCTGGTGGTAGTGGAGCATGAGGAAGCGGTGATGCGCGCAGCCGATCAGATCCTGGATATCGGTCCGGCGGCCGGCATTCACGGTGGTGAGCTGGTTTACCAGGGCACCGTGGCTGCGCCGTCGAAAGGGAAGTCCGCCAAGAATGGGATCGGCACGCTCCCTTGGCTGAATGGTGGCAAGTCGATCGCTATTCCTGCCAAGCGCCGCAAGCCTGGCAAGGCGAAGCTCGAACTCCGCGGTGCGTCCCGCCACAATCTGAAGAAGCTCGATGTGGATCTTCCGCTCGGTCTTTTCGTTTGCCTCACCGGCGTTTCCGGATCGGGCAAGTCGACCTTCGCCCACGATGTCCTCTACGCGAACCTCTGCCGCAAGCTGCGGAAGGAGGAAGCAGAACTCGATCCCGCGCCGCTCAAGGAACTACGGGGAACGCAGTACTTGAAGGATGTGCTGCTCGTCGATCAGTCGCCGCTGGCTCGCACGCCGCGGTCAACGCCAGCGGTGCTGCTGGGTGCCTTCGATCCGATCCGCCAGCTCTTCGCGCTGACCGATGACGCGAAATCGCGTGGCCTGCAAACTGGCTTCTTCTCTTTCAACTCCGGCGAGGGTCGCTGCGACCGTTGTGCCGGTGCTGGCAGCGAAAAGGTGGAGATGCAATTCCTTTCCGACCTCCATGTCACCTGTCCGGACTGCAATGGCCGCCGCTACAAGCCATCGACGCTCGATCTCCACTATCTCGGAAAATCCATCGCGGACATTCTGGATCTGAGCATCGAGGAGGCGCTCGCATTCTACGGCGAGACCGAAGGACTGCCGACGAATCACGCGAAGCGTCACGAGCAGATCACAAAGCTGCTCCAACCACTGGCGGAAGTCGGCCTCGGCTACCTCAAGCTTGGCCAGCCGCTGAACACGCTTTCCGGCGGTGAGTCGCAGCGTCTCAAGCTTTGCCAGCTTCTGGCGGAAGCCACCGGACGCGATGGCAGCACGTCGAAGCTGCTCATTCTCGACGAGCCCACGACCGGCCTACATTTCTCCGACATCGAGCGCTTGCTCGGGGTTTTCCAGCGGCTGGTAGATGCAGGACAGAGCCTGCTGGTCATCGAGCACAATCTCGACGTCATCAAGTGTGCCGACTGGATCCTCGATCTCGGTCCTGAGGCTGGTGCGAACGGTGGCAAGCTGGTCGCGGAAGGATCGCCCGAGCACATCGCCGAGCAGGGCACCGAGACCGCGCGTTTCCTCAAGCCAATGCTCCAAGGCGAGGTGGCTCGTACCGGCGCGCCATCGAAGGCGGCCGCAACTCCTGCGATTTCTCCCACGTCCAATACGATCTCCCTGCGCGGCGCTCGTGAGCACAACCTGAAGAACATCTCGATCGATATCCCGCGGGATCAGTTCGTGGTAGTCTCCGGCCTGAGCGGCTCGGGCAAGTCGACGCTCGCCTTCGATATTCTCTTCGCGGAAGGACAGCGACGCTTCCTGGACTCGATGTCGGCTTATGCGCGGCAGTTCGCGGAGCAGCTGGAAAAGCCGGAGCTCGATTCACTTGCCGGCTTGCCACCGACCGTGGCGATCGAGCAACGCGTCTCGCAGGGCGGCATGAAGTCGACCGTGGCCACGGTGACGGAAATCTGGAACTTCGTCCGCCTGCTCTACGCGAAGCTCGGCACGCGCTATTGCCCCGACTGCAATGTTCCGGTCGAGAAGCAGTCGCTGGCAGCGATTGAGCAAAGCATCCGCAACCTGCTGAAGAAGGGATCGGTCTCGATCCTCGCGCCAGTGATTCGCGGACGAAAGGGCTACCACACGGAAGTCGCCGAGTGGGCGCTGAAGCATGGATATACGAGACTTCTCGTAGACAAGCAGTTCCGCGATGCCGAGGGCTTCACCCGTCTGGAGCGTTTCAAGGAACACGACATCGATGTCGTCGTTTCCGAAGTGGCGAAGGCTGGTGGCAAGGACTCTGCCATCTCCGAGCTGCCCGCTACGATTTCCAAGGCCCTCGATATCGGCAAAGGGGTGCTGAAGCTCTTCACGCCGGACAAGAAGTTCATCCTCCTTTCGTCGGAAGCGAGTTGCCCGAGCTGCCACAAGTCCTTTGAGGAACTCGATCCGCGGCTGTTCTCCTTCAACTCGCCGCATGGCTGGTGCACGCAGTGCCGCGGCCATGGTGTGGTGCCGAAGCATCGCTTCCACCTCGATACCTCGCGTTACGAATCCGTGCTCGAGGCGGAGATGGATGCCGATCGCAAGATCGAGCGGATGGAGGACGAGGAACTCGTCGAGTGCCCGACTTGCCATGGCGCCCGTCTCAATGACGAAGCACGAGCGGTGCGCTTGCAGGGAACGCCGCTGGCAGATCTCGCGCGTCTGGCCGTCGATCATGCGGGCGGACATTTCGACAAGCTCACCATCCGCGGCGACCGCGACCAACTCATCGCCCGCGACATCCTTCCGGAGATCCGCCAGCGGCTCTCGTTCTTGCAAGAAGTCGGCCTCGGCTACCTCCAGCTCGATCGCTCGGCCAAGACCCTGAGCGGCGGCGAGAGCCAGCGCATTCGCCTGGCAGCGCAGCTCGGATCCAATCTGCGCGGCGTGCTCTACGTGCTCGACGAGCCGACCATCGGCCTTCATCCGCGCGACAATGCGGCTTTGTTAGAAACCTTGGTCGCGCTGCGGGATCGCGGCAACAGCTTGATCGTCGTGGAGCATGACGAAGACACGATCGCCCGCGCGGACCATCTCATCGATCTCGGCCCGGGTGCGGGACGGCTCGGTGGTGAAGTGGTGTATCAAGGCGCTCCGCCGCAGGCTCCAAGTGCTCTCAACGGAAAAGGCGGCAAGAAGAAGTCGGCTGCCGATGACTCGGCGCTCATGGTATCGCCCACCTATCGCGCGCTCACTCATCCCATCATTCACCCGACCCGCGGTGGTCGTCGTGCGGTGAAGAAGGACCATCCTTTCGCCACGGTCAGCGAGTGCCGCGTGAACAACCTGAAGAGCATCGAAGCGGCGATTCCGCTCGGTCGCCTGACGGTTCTAACAGGCATCTCCGGTTCCGGGAAATCCACGCTGATGCATTCGTGCCTCGCGGTAGCCGCGACTGCCGGCAAGACCAAGAGCAAGAAGAAGGATGCCCCGTTCACGAAAGCCACGGGCTTTGAAAAGCTGCAGTCGGTCTATGAAGTCGATCAGTCGCCGATCGGCAAGACCTCGCGCTCCTGCCCGGCGACGTATGTGAAGGTCTTCGACGATATCCGGAAGCTCTTCGCCCAGCTTCCTGACTCGCGCGTCCGCGGGTATGAGGCCTCGCGCTTCTCCTTCAATACCGGCGATGGCCGCTGCGCGATCTGCGAGGGCAATGGCCGCGTGAAGCTGGAGATGGATTTCCTGCCCAGCACCTGGGTCCCGTGCGAGGCGTGTGCGGAGATGCGCTACAATCCCGCCACGCTGGAAGTCCGCTTCCGTGAGAAGAACATCGGTGAGGTGCTGCGCATGACGATCGAACAGGCGGCCGAGTTCTTCGAGTCACAGCCGCGCATCGCCGCGCCGCTGAAGCTGCTGGCGGACACCGGCCTCGGCTACCTCCAGCTTGGCCAGCCATCGCCCACGCTCTCCGGCGGCGAGGCACAGCGCATCAAGCTGGTCACGGAGCTGACCAAGGGCCGCGTCTCCGCGAAGAACCTCAAGACGCTCAACCGCACCAATCTCTACCTGATCGAGGAGCCGACGGTCGGTCTGCATCTGGAAGACGTGAAGCGGTTGATCGACGTGCTGCACCGCTTGGTCGATGAAGGCCATACGGTCGTGGTCATCGAGCACCACATGGCCGTTGCTGCGGAGGCGGACTGGATCCTCGACCTCGGTCCCGAGGCCGGCGACCACGGCGGCAAGATCATCGCGCAGGGCGCGCCGGAAACGGTGGCGAAGTCGAAGCAGTCCCGCACCGCGCCATTCCTGGCGGCGGCACTCGCCGGAACCTTGCCAAGCCACGCGAAACGGTGAATCTGGCAGCGCACGCATGGGACCCGATCTCACCTCGAAACGCTGGATTGTCGCGAAGGGCATTCTCTTCGCGCTGCTCGCAGTGCTATCGGGAGGTCTGATCATCTTCGTCGAGCTTCCGGCGTTTCACCGGGCGGTTCTGTTAGGCATCTGTGTGTGGGCGGCCTGCCGGTTTTACTACTTCCTGTTTCACGTGCTCCACGCCTACGTCGATCCGACGCTGCCAAGTGCTGGAGTGATGGACTTGGTCAAGCATCTGATGACGAAGAGACGCTGATGTTCATCGGCGGATCGTGCAGATTTCACTCCGTTAATCCGGAATGCCTATATAGTGAATTAGCGGAGTAGTGCTCAGCCACTTGGCGCCATTCCTACTCTACCAAACGAAAAAGCCGCGCAAGGGCGGACCCTTGCGCGGCATGAGTGAGTCAGGATCGGATCAAGCGCTGTCCTTCTTGTCGCGGTCCTTCTTGTTCTGCCGTTGCTGCGGCTGGCTCTGCTGCTGACGCGGCTGAGCTTGGCGTTGCTGTGGCTTCGGCTGCGCCTGTTGTTGGCGCGGCTGGATCTGACGCTGCTGAGGCTTCGGTTGGGCCTGTTGCTGACGCGGCTGTGCCTGGCGTTGCTGGACCTGCGGACGAGCCTGCGGCTGCTGTTGGCGGGGCTGAGCTTGGCGCTGTTGAACCTGCGGCTTCGGAGCGGCCTTCTGTTCCTGACGAGGCTGGGGCTTCGGCTGGGCGATCCGCTGGACGCTTTGTTCCGGGCGACGTTGTGGGGCCGCGCTGGCTTGATCCTTGTCCTTGCCTTGGCGCTTCTCGGGCTTCACCTGAGGTTGGCGCGGCTGGGCTTGGCGCTCGGGCTGGGCCTTCCGTGGTTCAGGAGCGACTTGGCGCTTGGGCTGGACTTCGCGTTGTTGCGGAACTGCTTTTTCACGCTCTGGCTTCGGTTGGACCTGACGTTCGGGAGCTGCCTTCTCGCGCGGCTGTTGTTTTGGCTGCACCTGGCGTTCGGGAGCTACCTTCTCGCGTTGTTGCTGCTTCGGCTGAACCTGGCGCTCTGGCGCGGCCTTCTCACGTTCGGGCTTCGGTTGGACTTGGCGTTCAGGAGCCACCTTCTCACGTTCGGGCTTCGGCTGGATCTGCCGCTCGGGCTTGCCTCCGGTATCCTTTCCGGGAACCCGGCGCTCGCGGTCGTTTTGTGTGACCTTCGGCTCGTTGTTGCCATCGGCCTTGCCCTTGCCTTGGCCGGCGGGGCCACGGTCAGGCTTCACGCCGTCGCCTTCGGTTTGGCGTTGGACCATGTCACGTCCTTTGCCGCGTCCGGGAGTGTTGTTACCTCCAGCGGCTGCGACGGCGGCGGCTTCCTTGAGCGCCTTGTTGCCCCGGCCTTCGGGACGCTTCGGCGGAGCTTCCTTCGCCGCAAGCTGGTCAGCCTGGCGACTCACCACCGGCGAGCGGCGGAGTTTTTCGCGGAAAGCGCCCCCTCTCTTTTCGCCATCACCTTCACGGGCAGCCTTGTCGGCGATCGCGGCAACTGGCTTCGCTTCCATATCGCGGCGCTGGCGGCTGAATTCCCGCATCTCCTGACGCTGGGCCACAAACTTTTCGCGGCGGTCCTTGTCGACCGGGCGGAATTGCTGCACGCGATCCGGGTCCTTCACCAAGCTATCGAAGCTGCGGGCGAAGTTCCGGTTACGGCCGCCTTCCAACCGTTCGTCCCCGAGGGCGCGCATGGCGGCCCAGGTATGCGGCGGACGGAAGCGTTCGTTGGCGCGGAAGAAGTTGAAGTTGTCTTCGTAGCGGCGCTCCCAGCCACGGTCATTCCGGTGGTCCCAGCGATTGTAGGCCCAGATCGGGTCATAACCACGATGATGGCGTTGCCAGTCGAAGCCCGAGTAGAAGCCAAGATCGGCATAACGGGGAGCATAGTAGTCACCGAAGTAATAGTGGCCACAACGCGGGCGGACGAAAAGGTGATCCGTGAACAAGCTCAGGCTGACCACGATACTAGGAGTATAGTAGTAACCCGGATCGCTCCACACATGGCGGCGGTAGTAGACCGGGGCGAACAACACGCCACGGCTCGCCACCGCGTAGTCCCAATAACCGTCGACGAAGACATAACCGCGCGGGCTATAGTTGTAGCGGGCCGGCACCCACGTCCAATTCTGGCGAAGCGGCAGGTAGTAGCCGGGACGCCAGACATAGCGGCTTTCATTCCACATCCAGTTACCGGGCACCCATGTCTGATTATCATCGGGAGCAGCGATGTTCGGGCCGCTGTCGATGCTCTTGGGTGGAGCGGTCTGGACATACTCTACTTCATCGGTCGTGGTGTCCGCCCAGTAACCCGAGATCCACTGGAAGCCACCGTCATTGAGATCGTTCCAGTAGCCGGGAACCCATTGGCGTTCGGGCGGGATATTGCGCCAGATGCCGCTGATCCACAGGAAGTCATTCTGGTCATCATCCCACGCCCAGTAGCCTGGGATCCACGTGACATTGTCACCGTCGGGACGCTGGTCGGGTGGAAGTTCTTCAATCGCTGCGGGCGGGGCGGATTTGACGGTCAGCCCGGCTTCAGCCTCGTAGCTGACAGTCTCCGCGAATGCCTCGTGAACCGGGCCACGGGTCAGCACTTCGACGTCTTCATTCGCTTGCGCCTGCTCTTCCTGAGCCTGTGCCGTCAATGGCACCACCAAGGAAGCCGTCGCCGTCAGGGCGAACAAGCTGCCGAGCATCATCGGAAAGTATTTTGGTTTCATGATTTCTCCTTTGGTAAGGGTAATGTCACCGGGGCTGACGGGACCCGGCGGCAGTTCATTCAATCGCATTTTTCCGGCCAGCCGCTAATTCAGGCTGAAAACCCCTGCCTGTCAGTGACCTGCGGCATCAGGAGCCGCTGGAAAAATTTCTCGCCAGCATGCAAAGCTGGCAGAGAGGGATTGCCAGATGCAACGCTCCCAAGCGTCTCCCGAGAGGCTTTCAGCGCTCCGGCACGCGCCGCATGAGGTAACCGTCCGGTGCCATCATCGCGTCGAGCGAGCTCAAATACGCGGGGATGAAGTTGCAGTAGTTGCGCAACGAGCCGTCGCCTAACAGATCCTGCCCGCTCGCGGTGCCAATCAGCGCGGGCTCACCGTTAGAAAGCATGAAGACCGGGCAGCCCGAGTCGCCGCTCTCGTAGGTGCAAGCGCTCCGCTTCCCGAAGTCGAAAAAGGCGAACCGCGTCGTGTCGAACCCCGGGTCATTCTCCAGCGTCGTGAATCCCTGCAGGTTCGTCTTGGCCGCCTCACCGGCTTGGCCGAAGACAAGCATCGGGCGTCCCCGGTAGCGGGCCTCCGTTTTGAGAACCAACACGGGAAACGGCTCGATGGCGGGATTGATCTCCTCGGCGAAGGTTCCGAGCATGAGGTCGGTCGGCTGCCCGTCGGCATTCGGCACAGCCGCCACGGAAGCGACCGTTCCGAAAAAGGGAGTCCCATCGGCAGCGATGAATTCGATCCGCCAGCCAACCTCCGGCGGATGATGAGTCGCGCAGACGAAATGAAGGGGGGACACCAGCGTCACGTGGCGCTCCCAGGCATCCGGCTGATCCGGAAAACCGACGCCGCTGAACCGGGCCGCTGACGGCTTGAACGCAGGATTCAACGCTGCCTCATCTCCCGTCCAGACCAGCCAATCATTCGCACGCGGCTTGTAATTCCGGATCTCCAGGGCACGGGAAATCGGAATGAGGGCGAGCGAAAGCATCGCCGCCATGGCAGTGACCCGGCTTGGGGAGGGGAAAGTCACGCGCGCCTGATAGTCGGGATGGGGCCGCTTGACGAGCCCAAGATGAGGGGAGTGGACGGAAGGCCCGCCTTCTCCCATGATCCCGCCGTGAAGGTCGAAAAAGTGAAGTACGTCCTATGGGCCGCCGATTGGCAGCGCTGCCTGGGTTTCTATCGCGAGCTCTTCGGCGGAGTCGTGAGCTTCGAATCCGAGGTGTGGAGCGAGATCGTGGTCGCCGGTGCCACGCTCGGCATCCACGGCGGCGGCGAGGGGAAGCGGACGTGGACGGGGCTTTCCTTCCAGCTCGATGACCTGCGGGCAGGCATCGCCAGACTACAGGAATGCGGCGGCACCCTGGCCCGCGAGCCGGAAGACACTCCGGAAGATCCCCTTCATCTGGCCATGTGCATCGATCCCGAGGGGAACGAATTCATGATGACCCAGCGGAGGCATTGAAAGACGCGGGGATCCGCTCCAGCAGCCCCTCGCCATAGATGCGGTCCAGCTTGAGTTCCGCGAGGTTCGCGTAGCCGATGTGGCACCTGCAGACGGCATTCGGGCAAGACCGGGGGCGAAGCTTTTCCGCGAAATCGACGTCGTGGATATTGCCGAAGGACCGGTCGATGAAATGGCAGCGGCGCGCGTGGCCATCACCATCCACGGTGAAGCTGGTGTGACCGGCACGGCACGCTTTTCCTTGGCTGAGATGATTGCGGAGATTCACCGGGAAATGCGGGTCGATCCTGCTCAGGAACTCCACGTGTTCATCGCCGTAGTAGCGCGGATGCTTCTTGATCGCATTCACCCACAGGTAGGTATCGTCCGGTAGCAGTCCGCGTAGCTCCGTGATCACCGGGAAATGTTCCTTCACCCCCACGGTGCCGACACTATGTCGAATGCCGAGTCGCCGGAGCTGGCGGATCTTCGCCGCGAACTTCTCCACCTTGGTCTCGGTGGGGTGGAAAGTGCACCACAAGGCGAGGGTTTCCCTGTCTGCATCTTCCAGCCACTTCAGGTTTCCCGCGAGATTCGTCTGGATCGCGGCACGACGGACGTGGGGCATGCTGCCCAGCCGCAACAATGCCTGCTGATATGCGCGGTGAATCAGCGCCTCTCCCCACGGCGTGAAGAGCACGCCGATCTCGCGCGGCGCCTGGCATTCAATCCAGTCGATGAAGCGGACAAGCTTCTCCGCATCGTCGCGCAGCTCGGCGATGGTGTTCCGGGTCTTCGCGAAGGGACAGTATCCGCAGGCGTAGTTGCAGCTCGAAAGCGGCCCGCGGTAGAGGATGTCCCAGCGATCTTCCATCGGCGTGAGTCAGACGAGTTCGTATTCCTCCATGCGACTGGCGATGGCATCCGAGTAAAGCCACGGGCCGATCGTGTCGGCGCGTTCGAGGCCGTACTTCGTGAGCCGGAAAACACCGTCCTCCCGGATGGCGAGACCGTGATCCAACAGCTCTGCCAGTGCTGGAAAGTCGCTCGTCCATGGCAGGCCGGCCCATGTTTCGTAGGCACGCTCGTCGAGTCCGTCTGCCCGCAGCAGCGACTTGATCAGATAGCGGCGCTTCTGTTCGGCGGCATCGAGTTCGCAGCCATACCACGCGAATCCATGATCACTGGCAGGGCGGGACACGAAATCATCCAGGATTGCCTCAATTCCTGCCCGGCCGACCGCGTACTCGGTGCAGTAGTGGACTCGCCGCGTGTAGGACCGCGCGCCTGCACCAAAGCCAATCATACCGTCCTCCTGGCAACAGTAGCTGGCGCCACCATCGCCCTCGACCGGACTCGACTCGTGGCGGAACAGCCGCAGCGAGATCTGCCGGTAGCCGCGTTCCAACAGGAAATCACGGGCCTGACGAAATCGCTCAAGCCGGCGGTCGGAGGGATCTCGGCCCTTTCTTCCCAAGCCCGTGAGCGGCCGCACGTAGAGGGGATAGAGGAAAATTTCCTGCGGCTGGTAGTGCACCGCTTGCTCAAGTGATTCCCGCCAGGAGCCCGCGGTCTGGCCTTCGATTCCGTAGATCAAGTCCACGTTCACGACCGGGAAGCCCGCGGCGGCAAGTCGCTCCAATGCGGCATGAAGCACCGCCGGCTTCTGCGGCCGGCCGAGCGCGCGGGTTTCGCTCTCCACGAAGCTCTGCACGCCGATGCTCGCCCGCGTGACGCCCTGTTCGAGGAGCTGTGCGATCTTCTCCGGCTCTGCCGTCGCTGGTGAAAGCTCGCACGACAGCGGGATGCCACGCGGCAAGCTGCCGGCCTTCCGCAGCATCGCAAACACCCGGTCCATCTCATCGATGGTGAGAAAGGTCGGTGTGCCTCCGCCAATCGCGCCGCGGGCGTAGCGATGGCTGCCCAAAGCCTCGGCCGTCACGTCGATCTGGCGCTCCAATGCATCAAGATACCGCGCGACCTTTCCTTCCCGCGGATTGACCGTCGTGAAGAGATTGCAGAAGCCGCAGCGCATCTCGCAGAAGGGCAGATGCAGGTAGAGAAAGAGGGCCTGCTTGTCTTCGTCCGCCCACAAGTCGCGAAGCGGCAGCGGCGTGTCAAAGTGCCGGTACGCGGTCTTGTGTGGATAAGCGTATGCGTATCCTTGGAAGGGGTCGTCCTGCAGGCGTTCGCGCAGCGTCAGCATCGTTTGGGGTCAGACAGGCGTGAGCATGGTGGCGGCATAGGGCACCGTGTAAACATCGGGATGCCCCACGCGATGGCCATGAAAGCCATCCTCGCCGTAAAGCGTGCCGTGATCCGAGAACGCGAGCAAGTGCGCCGGGCCCCGCCGGTCAAGCGCGGCCGCCAGCACCGGCAGACAGGCATCCACATGACGCAACGCGGCGGCATGCGTCTCTAGATCGTCGTCCTTCTTTCCCGGAAGGTAGTGGCGGTTCGGCCGGTGGATCGCGCTGAGATTGAGGAAGAGGAAGACCCGCTGGTCCCGGGGAATTTCCCCGAGGCGCTGCGCCGCCAGCGCGAACTGCTCCTCCGCCGACGTTTTCGACGTCACTCCGGTCTTTGAAGACCAATTGCTCTCCATGAAGAATCCCGGCAACACACGGCTCAGCGGAGTGCGCTTGTTGAAAAATCCCACCCCTCCGATGCACAGCGTGTGATAGCCGCGCGCCGCGAGTCCCGAAACGACGTCCGGACCATCCAGCACGCAAGTCGCCGGCCCCGTGGTCTTGCTACCCGCGAAGCGCACCGCAAACAGCCGGTCCGCCTCTGCCCGCGGATCCGCCGGAGTCGGCAGAAAGCCCGCGAAGAAGGCCTGATGCGCCGGATAGGTGAAGCTCGCCGGTGAGTGACGTTTTTGCCATCCATCCGGAAACCACGCCGCAAGGTTCGGCGTGCGGCCTTCCCGCATCTCACGGTCCGCCACATCATGGCGCAGTGAATCCAACACGATCCACACGAGGTCGTGACTGCCGACGATGCGGTTCATGTCGATCTTCATGCGTGAGCAGCGAGGAGCATTGGCAATTCGGCCATCGATTCAATGGTGGCGCCTTCGCAGTCGCCAGTACGTCCCGGACGTTTCAGGCGACAGGTCATCATCCCGGCTGCCGCCGCGCCCGCGATATCGCGCACCGGATCGTCGCCGACGAACAGGATCTCACCGGGTCTACAATCCAGACGCGAGGCCAGAAGGAGAAAGGCCCGCGGGTCGGGCTTCTCCAGCTGGATCCCTCCGGAAAAAAGACGGCAGCACTTGTCAAAATAACCCGCAGCTCCGCACGCGCGCAATTTCGCCATCTGCATGCCCGGCGAGCCATTGCTCAGAAGCCCAAGCGGCAGCCCCGACTCCCGAAGTCGATCCAGCACGTGAAGAACCGCTGGATCCGGAGTGACGTGCAAAGGAAACGCGCGCTGAAAATGACGCGCGGATGACGGCCCATTGCCACCCGGCCCTCCAAACCGGCTCGCCAACCACCCGAAGAACTCCTCCCGCGGTGCCTGCCCGTCCTGATCTACCTTCCAGGCATCTTCCGGATTCACCGCCGAAGAGCTCCACTCATCTAACAAACGTGCCAGCGCCATGCGCCGGTCAAACAGCGTGTCGTCCAAATCGAACGCCACCGCCCTGATCGGGAAACCGAATCGCAACCCGGAAATGTTTGCCACCACGAGGCCGAACGGCTAGCAGCTTCGATCCAAAGCTGCACGCACGTTTCCCATCATGATCGACGATCACCTCAAGGAATGGTTCGGCCAAAAGGTCGAAGATTACCAACCGGGCGCCGGCTACGGGCTGTCCATCCCTCGCTTCGGCTACTCCTATGACGATGAGGATGCCTTCTCTCCGGAGATCGTGGCGACATATCTCGCCGACCCGCGTGCTGCCACCATCAAGGCGCTCGTCTTCGGCATGCCGGGAGAATCCGGCGAGTCCTTCCAAGCCATCATCCGCATCCTGGTGGATCATGCGGGCAAGCTGCCCGCGCTGCGCGGGATTTTCCTCGGTGACATCGAGCAGGAGGAAAACGAAATGTCATGGATCGAGCAGGGTGACATCGGCCTGATCCTTGCCGCCTTCCCGAATCTGGAAGAGCTGCGCGTGCGTGGCCAGTCATCGCTGGAACTCAGCCCGTGCAAGAATGAAGGATTGAAGCGCTTGACCATCGAAACCGGTGGCATGCCCACCGCGGTGCTGCACAATCTCGCCCGCTGTTCCTTCCCGAACCTCGAACACCTGGAGCTGTGGCTCGGCGACGATGGCTACGGCTGGGAAGGTGACCTGGATGACGTGCTGCCGGCGATCGAGCCCGCACTCTTCCCCAAGCTCAAGTCGCTCGGCATCCGCAACAGCTTGATCGCCGATGAACTCGCGGAGGCGATGACGAATGCCCCGGTCTTGGGGCAATTGGAAGCACTCGATCTTTCGCTCGGCACGATGACCGACAAGGGGGCCGAGGCGCTGATCGCGTCCGGGAAGGTTCGCAATCTCAAGTCGCTCAACCTTCACCGGAACTATCTGACCGATGCGACCATCGCACGGCTCCAGGGGCTGGGTCCGAAGGTCGATGTCGGTGCCCAGGAAAAGCCGGACGATTGGGACGGCGAACCCCATTACTACGTGGCAGTGGGGGAATGACCCGCTTCGCGCTGCTGGGACAGCCGGGCACCCGCCGCACGGCGGGCTTTCTCGCCGCCTGCGCGAGCCGTGGATTGCCAGAGCCGCGGGTGATCCCGTGGGAGGAAGCGCTGGCACCGGATTTCGATCCGGCTGCCCGTTTGTCGGGCGTGGATGCCTTGCGCATCGAGACGCCCGCCGATTGCCCGGCGGCCGAGCGCGTCCTGCTCACCCGCGGTCACGACACCCGCCAGGCGGAGAGCCACCATCCCACGCTCGCCCCGGAAGATTGCGCCGCCCTGCCCGATGACGACGGGCAACTCCGCCACCAGCGCCAGTGGTATCTTGGCTTTCGTGCCGTGCTGGACGACATCGACGCCTGGTGTCGCCGGACCGGCGTGCGGCCAATGAACGCGCCGGGTGAAATCGCGGTGCTTTTCGACAAACTGGCCACCCGCGAGGTGCTGGAGGCGGCTGACGTCTCGATGCCGCCCTCGGGCGGGCTTTGTCACGGCTTCGACCACCTCGTCGCCATCATGGACCGGGGCCACGACCGGGTGTTCTTGAAACCCTGCCATGGTTCATCGGCATCCGGGGTGATGGCCATCGCCCGGAACAAGCGTGGCGACTGGCGCGCCGTCACCACGGCGCAACCGGACGGAAACGTCATCCGTAACCTGAAACGCCCGCGCGAGATCCGCCAGCTGGACGAGCTGCGAAGTACGGTGGATGCCGTAGGCCGCCAACGCGCGCTGGTCGAACGCTGGTTTCCAAAAGCCACGCTCGGCGGTCGCGCCTTCGACCTGCGCGTGGTGGTGGTCGCGGGGATGGCCGCACACGTGGTGGTGCGCACGAGCCGCGGTCCGATCACGAATCTCCATCTCGACAACCGCCGCGGCGACCTCAAGGCCACTTGGCAGGCGGTTGGCGAGCCGGCCTGGCGACGGGGACTTCAGCTCGCCGAATCCGCGGCACTTTGCTTCCCCGGATGTCACTATGTGGGAGTCGACGTGATGATCGGGGTCCGTGGCCAGGGCGAGGTGATCGCCGAGATCAATGCCTTCGGCGACCTCCTCCATCATGAGCGCTGGCGTGGCAAAAACCCGTGGGAGCTCGAGGTGGACCTCTGGCGGTGGTGATCTCACCTTATCCAAGGCAGGCTCCATCTTCCCCCTTGCCACCCCGCCCGGCATTCGCTGGCATGGTGATCTGACCATGGTCTCGTTTTCTGAATCCCAAGGAAGTCCGGCGGCAGCGATCCGGCGCGTGCTGGTGCTCGGTGGCGGCAGTGCCGGCCTCATCGCAGCGCTCACGCTGAAGCGGCTGATGCCGGCGCTGGAAGTCACGCTGGTGCGCAGCTCCGAGATCGGGGTGATCGGCGTGGGTGAAGGAACCACCGCGGTGTTCCCCGCGCATCTCTTCGGCACGCTGGGGATTTCCAAGGACGAGTTCTACCGCGAAGCGCAGCCGACGTGGAAACAGGGGCTCCGTCTGCTGTGGGGACCCCGCGATGAATTTTTCTACGACTTCGAGTTCCAGTACGACCAGCAGTTCCCCGGCACGCGGAAGGCCACGGGCTTCTACACCGCGGGTGAATGCCGCAACCTGTCGCAGGCTTCGGCGCTGATGACCCATGGGAATGCCTTCACCACCGGCCCGCTCAATCGCCCGGTGATCAAGGGCCAGTATGCCTTCCACATCGAGAATCACCGGCTGGTCGCCTGCCTCGAAGGAACCGCCGCGCAGAGCGGCGTGATCCTCGAGGATGACACGCTCGACCGCGTGGAAATGGCAAATGGCGAAGTGGCGGCGCTGCATTTCAAGAACAGCGGCAGTCGCACCGCGGATCTCTACGTCGATGCCTCCGGCTTCGCCGCCGAGCTGATCGGCAAAGCGCTGAACGAGCCCTTCAAGAGCTTCGCTGGCAGCCTCTTCTGCGACCGCGCGATGGTCGCCGGTTGGGAACGGACGGATGAGCCGATCCTTCCCTACACCACCGCCGAGACGATGGACAATGGCTGGTGCTGGCAGATCGAGCACGAGGGCTCCATCAATCGTGGCTATGTCTATGCCAGCGATTTCGTCTCGGATGAAGATGCGAAGGCCGAGTTTCTCGCGAAGAACCCGAAGATCACCACCGAGCCACGGATTGTGAAATTCCGCAGCGGCCGCTACGAGCGGAGCTGGGTGGGTAATGTCGTGGCCATCGGCAATGCCTCCGGGTTCGTCGAGCCGCTGGAAGCCACCGCACTCGCGCAGATCGTTTATGAATCACGCTGGCTGGTGGAATCGCTGCATCTCACCGGCGGCAGCCCGGACGAGGGCATGAAGGCGAGCTACAACCGCATCGTCGGCGTCGCATGGGACGAGATCCGCGACTTCCTCGCCTTCCACTACAAGTTCAATACCCGCCTCTCGACGCCGTTCTGGACCCATTGCCGGAACGAAACGAGCCTCGGCAACTACGAGGATCTCTACCGCCTCTATCGCGAGGTCGGACCGAGCCCGACGCTGCTGGTCCACGCCATCCCGAACCGGCCCAACGTTTACGGCGTGGAAGGCTTCCTCGCCATGCTGGTGGGCATGCAAGTGCCCTATGAACGCGTGCACCTCGCCGCGCCGGAGGAGCGTGAGGCGTTCGATCGCCACCGCCATAAACTTGCCACCGCTGCCAAGGGCGGCCTCTCCGTCCGCGAAGCGCTCGATGCCATCCGCAAGTCCGGTTGGCAGTGGACCTGAACCAACCGATTTTCCTGATGAACCCTCTTCGCCATCTCGTGGTCGCCGGCTCCGGCACCGATGCCCTGCTGGCCGCCGCCACGATCAAGCGCGCCCTGCCGAACCTGCCCGTCATCCTGGTGCGTGATCCGCAGGCCACCGCCACCGATCCCGCCGGTGAAAGTACGGTGCCTTCCGTACTTCAGCACCTGGTCCACGCCGTGGGCCTGCAAGGGCCGGAAGTCCACCTGCAGGGGCGGCCGGTCTGGACGCTCGGCTTCAAGTGCCTGTGGGGTGCGCGCGGTTCCTTCTTCCGCGCCTTTGACGCGCCATTTGCCAACGGCCTGTCTGGATTCCAGACGACTCCCGGATTCCTCGCCGCGGAGAAGGGACTTGATGCCTCATCGCCCGGCGCCGCGCTGATGGCCGCAGGAAAGCTCTTCCCGCGCGATGGCTCGAACGCCTTCAAGCCGCTCGAGCATATCACCGGCCTCACCTTCAAGAGCGAGTCCCTCAATGCGATGCTGCTGCGCGCCTGCCGCGTCGCAGGCGTGGTGATTCGCGATGGCAAGGTTACCGGCTTCACCCGCGATCCGGACACGCTGCAACTCGAAGGTGGTGGCTCGATCGCCGCTGATCTTTTTCTCGATGCAACCGGTCGCGACGCTCAAGTGGCCACCGCCGCCGGCAACACCGCATGGACCGGCTACGACTTGCCCTGCAACCGCGCCGCCACCGTGCTGCGCCGCCGCGGCAGCGAGCCGATCCGGCCCTTCACCACGCTCGAAACGCTCGAAAGCGGCTGGCGCTGGCGCGTGGAGCACGATGATGCCGTCGGTCTCGGCAGTGCCTGGAATTCCGATTTCACCAGTGACGACGAAGCCTGTGCGGAACTCGTCGCCAAGTCCGGTGACTCTTCGCTGGTCCCGCAGGTGCAGACGTGGAATTGCGGCTACCGCACGGCAGGATGGAGCGGCAGTGTCGTGACCATTGGCGACGCGAACGGCTTCCTGGAACCGCTCTCCTCGCTGCGACTGGTCCATCTGGTCCGCCACGTCCAATGGCTGGTCCGCATCCTGGTGGAAAACGACGGCATGCCCGGCGAACGCAGCCGCGAGCTCTACAATCGGGTGGCCACACAGGCGTGGGATGAAACGCGTGACTTCCATGCCACCCACTATCGCTTCAACACGGCGAGCCAGTCCGCCTTCTGGCAAGCGGCGCGCGAGACCAAGCTGCTCGTCCACGCCGAACTCGTGGACCTCTACCAAAGCATCGGCCCCTCGCCGATCCTCGAGTCCTGCATTCCTTCGTGGCCCGGCGTCGTCGGGCTCGAGGCATGGCTGGCGGCATTGTTAGGCTTGGGCGTGCCTTTCCGTCGTCACCCGGAAATCCCGGCGAACGAACAGAAAGTGTGGGACTCGCATTGCGAGCAGCGCCGTCAGATGGCCCGGCAAGCGGTGCATGCCGAGCTCTGCCTCGGCGCAGCGCGGAATGCGGTGAAGCCGTCGCCGCGCGTGCCGCTGCCGTGAGTGAGCCGCGGCACGGGATACGACTCGGCCTCGCCCTCCGCCGCTCTCTCACCTTTTGGGCGGGCCTGCTGGTGATCGTGTTCACCTTCTGGGCATGGCGGGATTCCAGTAGCCGCACCTCGTCCCTACACGGAATTCGCGGCAGTGCCCAGAGCGCTGTCAACGGTTTGCACATCGAATGGGGTGCGAACTGGTATGAACAGTGGGGGATCTACAGGAAGAATCTTCCGGCCAACGAGGCAAACTCGAAGTGGCAACGTGACTTCTTTCCCCTGCCCATTTTTGTCCACCACGAGCCAAATCAAGAGAACGCATTCCTGGACTGGACCGTCCTGAAAAGCGCCATGCAGGCGCGAGTGAATCTCGGCGGCCCTAGTTCGTGGTCGATCTTCCTACCCTATTGGATCATCATGCTCGCGCTCGCCATCACATGGTCCGCCCTTCTCCTCAGACGTGCACGGCGGCAGCGGCGGGCCCTCCGTGCGTCGGCTTGATGACCTTCAGGAGGAGGCTTCGGGCAGCAATCCCTGAGGTTCCAAAAGCGTGCTCTTGCCCGCCCGTCACTCCCCCGCTTTCCTCCCGGCGTGAACCCGCCGCCTTCGCCGCCCCGCTCTTGGGCGGAGATCGATCTTTCTGCCCTGCGCCAGAATCTCCGCACCGCCCGTGAAGTGGCCGGCTGTGATGTGATGGCCGTGGTCAAGGCCGGGGCCTATGGCCATGGACTCGAAGACGTGGCGCGCTCGCTGGCTGCGGAAGACATCGTCTTCTTCGGCGTCGCCAATGTCGGCGAGGCGCGGCGCATCGCCGATGCGGGGGTGACCACGCGGATCTATTTGCTCGGTGCCACGTGGACGCAGGAACGCGCGGAAATCGTCGGCCGCGGCTGGACGCCTTGCCTTTCCTCGCTGGAGGAAGCGCGGGAATTCGATGCCCTGGCCCGTGCGCATGGCAGCCGCTTGAAGGTTCACCTTGCCGTCGATAGCGGCATGGGCCGTGGCGGTTTCGTCGCGGAAGGATTGCCGGAGATTCTGGCCGAGCTCGAGAAGCTGCCGAATTTGGAAATCGAAGGCATCGGCTCGCACCTGCCGTCCGCTGATGAGGATGAGGATTTCACCCGCTCGCAGATCGCGCGCTATGTGGAGATCATCCAATCGCTCGACGGGCCGGAGCGGTTCAAGTGGCGGCACCTTTCCAACAGCGCCGGCCTGCTCGGCTATGATCGCGAGTGCTGCAATCTCGCCCGCCCGGGCCTGATGCTCTACGGCATTTCGCCGCTGCCGGGCCACGAGGGAAAGCTGCGGAACGTGATGAGCCTGAAGTCGCGCGTCACCCTCGTCCGCACCCTGCCGGCCGGCCATGGTGTGTCGTATGGCCGCGCCTTCGTGACCACGCGGCCGACGCGGGTCGCCACGATCGGCATCGGTTACGGCGATGGCTATCCGCGTGCGGTTTCCGGTCACGATGCGGAGGCTTTCATCCGCGGCCAGCGCTTTCCCCTGCTCGGGCGCGTGACGATGGACCAGCTGATGGTCGACGTCACCGGCAGCGACGTGGCCGAGGGCGACGAGGTGGAAATGTTCGGCCCGAACATCCGCGTCGATGAAGTCGCCGCGAAGGCCGGCACCATTTCGTGGGAAATCCTCACCGGGATCACCCCACGTGTTGTCCGGGTTTATCATTGAGCCGTCGCCGCGGACGACGGATGGTGGAGGCACCATGAGATCTCTGCTCGCCTCGATTGTCCTTTTGGCCACGGCCACCGCCGCGGATCTGACCGCCATCCCGTTCAAGACCATTGACGGGAAAGAGAAGTCCCTCGCCGACTACAAGGGCAAGGTGGTGCTGGTGGTGAACACCGCCTCGAAGTGCGGACTCACGCCACAGTACGAAGCGCTGGAAACGATCTACGACAAGTATCGTAAGAAGGACTTCGTGATCCTCGGCTTTCCTTGCAACGACTTCAATGGCCAGGAGCCCGGCACCGAGAAGGAGATCGAGAAGTTCTGCAAGGACAAGTACGACATCAGCTTCCCGTTGATGGAGAAGATCCACGTGAAGGGCGAGGAGCAGCACCCGCTCTACGCCGCGCTGACCGGCAAGGACGGTGCCTTCCCCGGTGACGTGAAGTGGAACTTCGGCAAGTTCCTCATCGGCAAGGACGGCAAGCCGCTCGCCCGCTTCGAGCCCCAGACCAAGCCGGACGCCACCGAAGTGACCGAGGCGATCGAAAAGGCGCTGAAGTAACGCAACCCCTCTCAGGCCTGCTTTCCGGACGTCTCGTAGGCGGAAAGCAGGTCGTGGAACCTCTCGCCCTGCACTGCCACGTGGCTGCGCAAGGCTGCAGCGGCGACATCGGAGTCGCCAGCTTCGAGCGCCTTCAGGATGCCCGTGTGCTCCCGCATGGACTGCTGCATGCGCCCGCGGGCGTGAAGCTGCATGCGGCGGAAGGGACGCAGCCGCTTCTGCAAGCGCTGGGCCTCGGTGGCCAGGAAGCTGTTGCCCGCGGCCTTGTAGATGAGCTGGTGGAACTCCTCGTTGCGGTGATAGTAGGCGTCCGGATCCTGCTTCTCCATCGCCTGCTCGCAGGCACGTGCCGCGACGGAGAGCTCGGCCAGCGCGCCGGGTGAAATCCGCCGGGCGGCATGGCGACCGCACATCGCCTCCAGCTCGGCCATCACCTCGAACATCTCGACGAGCTCAACCACGCCGGGGTGGCGAACGAAGGCCCCGCGCCGCGGAATCAGCTCCACCAGGCCGGAGCCCGCCAGCATCCGGAGCGCCTCCCGCAAGGGCGTGCGCGAAACGCCGAAGCGGGTAGCGAGCGTCACCTCATCAAGGCGCTCCCCGTCCGAGAACTCGCCCTCGACGATGCGCTGCTCGAGGATTTCGCGGATTTCATCGGCACTTCGGCTCGGCATGGAGGCGGAGTGTAGAGACGAAAAGGAGCCGCGTCCAACACCCCATTTATTTTGTATACAAAATTTGGTCGACCTGCATTCTCGCGAAAACCCTGAACCCTCCCGATGGCCATCTACGGAACGGCTTTGTTATCCCTGTGCCTGCTTGTCGGCGTGCTGATTGGCAGAGTGCTGGGCTGGATGCTCGGCATTAACTCTGATGTCGGCGGCGTCGGCATCGCCATGCTCCTGCTGGTGCTGGTGACCGACCGGTTGAAGAGAGAAGGCAAGTTTCCCGAGCCTTCGGAAGCGGGCGTGCTCTTCTGGAGTTCGATTTACATTCCGGTGATCGTCGCGATGGCGGCATCGCAGAATGTCCGCGCTGCGTTTCACGGTGGCACGGCGGCCATGCTGGCGGGCACGCTGGCGGTGATCGCATGTGTCTCGCTGGTGCCGGTCTTTAGCAGGATCGGCGGCACGAAGGACGATGACTCTTCCTCCCTGAAATGAGCGAGTTCCTTCAATCGCTGCTCACGGACTACTCGCTCATCACGGGGTTCGCCGTGGTCGGCCTGATCGTGTGGGTCTCTTATCAGCTTTCGCGCAAGCTGACCCACGGTCGCTTGCATGGCTCGGCCATCGCTATCTTCATCGGGCTGGTGCTGGCCTACATCGGCGGGGAGATCACCAAGGATCAAGGCGGCAAGAAAGGCATCGCTGACATTCCCTCCTTGGCTGGCATCGGGCTGATGGGTGGCGCGATGCTGCGGGATTTCGCGATCGTGGCGACGGCGATGGGCGTCCATCTGCCGGAGCTGAAGCGTACCGGTCTGGCGGGTGTGCTGTCCCTGTTCACCGGGGTGTTCCTGTCGTTTTTCGTGGGTGCCTGCGTGGCATGGGCCTTCGGTTATCGTGATGCCGTCAGCATCACCACGCTGGGAGCCGGGGCGGCGACTTTCATCGTGGGACCCGTCACCGGCACAGCGATCGGAGCGAGCTCGGATGTCATCGCGCTCAGCATCGCCGCAGGTTTGACGAAGGCCATCCTGGTCATGGTCGGCACGCCGTTCGTGGCGCGTTTCATCGGCCTCAACAACCCGCGCACGGCGATGATTTACGGCGGCCTGATGGGCACCACCAGCGGCGTTTCCGGCGGCCTGGCGGCCACGGATCCGAAGCTGGTGCCGTACGGTGCGATGACCGCAACCTTCTACACGGGTCTCGGCTGCTTGCTCGGGCCGTCCGTGATGTACTTCACCATTCGATGGATCGTCGGCGCATGAAGGAACTTCCGCTCATCGCCCGGGCTCGCATTCACGGGGAACGCATCGCGATCCGGGAGGGAGAGCGCTCGTTCTCGTATGCCGAACTACTTGAAACCTCAGCATCAATTGCAGCCAGGCTGTTAGACGGGCGGCACGACTTGGAGGAAACGCGGGTGGGCCTGATGGCTCCGGCGGGCTTCGACTATGCCGCAATCCAATGGGCCATCTGGCGTGCTGGAGGAATCGTGGTGCCGCTTTCCGTGCATGCCACACCGCCCGAGCTGGCGCATGCGCTTGAGGACTCGGGAACTGAGCTCATCGTCACCACGGCCGAGCACGCCGCGCGCGTGGCAGGAAATGGCAGGCGCGTTTTTCTCGTAGATGAAATCGCGAAGGCCGCGCCATGTGATCTCCCGGAGATCGATCCACAACGGCGGGCGATGATCCTCTATACCAGCGGCACGACCAACAAGCCGAAGGGCGTGGTGAGCACTCACGCCAACCTGCAGGCGCAGATCGAGACGCTTGTGGAGGCATGGGCATGGCGGGCCGACGACCGCATCCCCTTGTTTCTCCCGCTGCACCACATCCACGGCATCGTGAATGTCCTCGGCTGTGCGCTGTGGTCCGGCGCGCTTGTGGAAACGTTCACACGCTTCGAAACGGATGTGGTGCTGCCTCGCGTCGCGGCCGGCGCTTATACCCTCTTCATGGCGGTGCCGACGATCTACTCGAAGCTGGCAGCTTTGTTAGATCGGGAGTCCGCAGCGCACGGGGCGGTGGTCCGTGGTTTCGCGGAAATGCGGTTGATGGTTTCCGGCTCAGCCGCATTGCCCGCCAGTCTCCACCGTCAATGGGAAGCGCTGACCGGACAGGTTTTGTTAGAGCGGTATGGCATGACGGAAACCGGGATGATCCTTTCCAATCCGCTGCACGGGGAACGTCGTCCGGGATCCGTCGGCATGCCATTGCCAGAAGTCGAGGTGCGCCTGCGCAACGAAGGTGGCGAGGACATCACCACGGAAGACGAGCCCGGTGAGATCCAGGTGCGAGGCCCCGGGGTTTTCCGCGAATACTGGGAACTTCCGCACGTCACCGACGATTCATTTGATGACGGCTGGTTCCGCACCGGCGACATGGCGGTCTTGGAGAAGGGCTACTACCGCATCCTCGGCCGGTTGTCCGTGGACATCATCAAGAGCGGCGGCTACAAGCTCTCCGCCCTGGAGATCGAGGCGGCCTTGTTAGATCACCCGGCGATCCGCGAGTGTGCGGTGGTCGGCCTCGCAGATGAAACGTGGGGCGAGACGGTCGCCGTCGCCGCAGCGCTCGAAACGGATACGGCAGTCCTGGGGCTGGAAGAACTCCAGCGTTGGGGCAAGGAACGGCTGTCACCCTACAAGCTGCCGCGCCATCTGCTGCTGGTGGAAAGCCTGCCGCGCAATGCCATGGGCAAGGTCGCCAAGCGGGAAGTGGAGCGCCTCTTCAGTGCGCCGCGCTAGGCAGTTCGCCTCCCCTCGTCCCGAGCCGATGCTATGGCTTTTCTGAATTTCCGTGGGTATGCACCGATTTAATTATTGTATACAATCGGATTGACGCCGCCACGAGGTCTCTGATTGAAATCCACCATGACCGAGAAACCCGCGGTCATTTCGTCCTTCGACCCTACCCCCGCATGCTGAGCCCTCGCGCTCGCGACATGCGTTTTCTGCCTCGCTGAGGCGTGGTCCCGATCCACGTCGCAGTGCTCTCCATACAACCGAACCCATGATGACTCCTCGCTCCTTCCCCGCGGGGTGGCGACCGGCGCTCCTTGCCGGCCTTTTCGCCGCCCTCATCCCGTCGCTCCATGCGCGCACCTGGCTCGTTGACCTCGGGCCGAACAATACGACCGACGGCAACGTTACTCCGTCCGGCACCCCGGTGATCAACCCCGGCAACGGCAGCACCGGCGTGGCCGATAGCAACGGCAACTACTGGAACAACGTGGTGGGAGCCGGCAATACCGGTGGCCCTGTCGCGATGAGCTACCTGCGGCTGATCGACACCACCAACGCCTCCACGAAGGTCGGCCTGACGCTCGGGCCCAACTGGAAATCCAACGGCATCCTGAACGGTGGCTTGCTCAATCCCGATCCCGCGAAGCTCGGAAACTTCGCGATCGCCAAGGCCACCCAGGATTACCTCTTCGTCGACGGTGCCAATGGCAACTACGCGACGCTGAATCTGAACAACCTGGATCCAGGCAAGCTCTACAATCTCCGCCTCTTCGGCACCCGGGACAATGCCGGGATCAGAAAGACCCTCTACTCGGTCGCGGCGGGCAATGGCGTCTTCAGCACCGTGCTGCAGACCTCCGGATCCGATCTGGTGAGCGCCACTGACGGCAACGACAGCACCATCGCTTCCCTCAATGGCCTCCAAACCGACGCCAGTGGCCAGCTCACGCTCCGTGTCACCGCGATGGAGGGCGCCTTCGCCTACCTCGGCATTCTCGAGCTCACCGAGGGCGATCCAGTGACGCCTATCGTCAACAAGACGGTGCGCGTGGACTTCGGCAAGCATGACGGGACCAACGGCAATGCCACGGCCAGCCCGGACGTCTTCGGCAAGTACTGGAACAACTTCGGCTTGGTAGCCAACGGCAGCACCGTGTCCAACCTCGTCACCACGACGAATGCGGCCACCACCATGGGCATCACGCTCACTTCGGCGAACTGGCAGAACAATGGCATCTTGAACGGAGGACTCACCACTGCCAACGGACAGCCGCCGCTGGCATCCCGCCTCGGCGAACTTGCGGTGGAAACCGCCACGCAGGATTACCTCTTCAACAGTGGCGCGACCGGTTTCACCACCAATCTCAAGGTCACCGGACTCAACCCCACGAAGCAGTATTCCATGCGCTTCTTCGGTACGCGGAATGCCACCGATGTCCGTCGTTCCACCTACACGATCACCGCGGGCAACGGCACCTTCGCCGGCACTCTGCAGACCACCGGCACAGGCGTCGGCAATGGCCTCGGCGGCGATGACGGCAACGCTACCTACAACGGCAACAACCGCAGCACTGTCGCCCTCGGCGGCATGCAGCCGACCACCGCCGGCGAACTGAGTCTGGCACTCAGCGTGGCAGAGGGCGGCTTCGCCTACCTCGGCATCCTTGAGATCGTCGAAGGCATCTCCGTCCCGCCGCTGGCGCTGGACGGCGAGGTCAATCGCTGGACCGCCCAGGACGCCGTAGATCCGGTCGCTCCGGGAGGCGTGCTCTTCGTGGGCAGCTCGAGCATCCGCCGCTGGGAAAACCTGACGAAGGACTTCGCGGACTACCGCATCGTCCAGCGTGGCTTCGGTGGCTCGCAGTTCTCGGACCTCAATCCGATCGTCAACCGGATCGTCACGCCTTACCAGCCGTCGGCCATCGTCGTCTTCGAAGGCACGAATGACATTCGCGCCGGCGGCAAGACCGGCGAGCAGGTGTTCTCGGACTTCCAGACCTTCGTGACCTCGGTCCGCGCCCAACAGCCGACCGTGCCGATCTGCTACATCGGCATCACCCCGGTGCCCTCGTTCTTCAATGATCCGGCCCACGATCCGCGCCGCCGCACCGCGAACTCGCTGATCAAGGCCTACTGTGAGTCCGATCCGAACCTGAAGCTCTACTTCTTCAACACGAACGCGCTGCTCGACGACCTGCACGACAACAACCCGACCGAGTGGAACACCTACTTCGTGGATGACACCCACATGAACCGCAAGGGCTACGCCCACTTCACCTCGGTGATCAAGCCGGCGCTGCAGGCCATCCTCGCTCCGAACAAGACCGTCACCGCCAATCCGAACACGCTGGTGGCGGGTGAGAAGCTGTTCTTCGACTTCGGCCCGACCGACATCGTCAACGGCGATGCCACCAACGCGCCCGATGCCAACGGCAACCGCTGGAACAACTGGTATCCCACCAATGGCGGCGTCGGCATCCACGCGGGAGAGCACCTCCCGAACCTGGTCCGCAGCACTGGCACCAATACCGGCATCCGCATGGTCATGTCGGGCGGCTTCCTCTGCAACGGCAAGACGCCCTTCGGCGGCCTCTATGCGCCGCAGTCGTCCCTGCTCGGCGAGCTCGCCACCGAAACCGCCACCGAGGACTTCTTCTACTGCTCCGCCAATGACATCAATGACGCGACCAGCGATGACATGCCGGGCGGCTTCATGCTGGAAGGCCTGAATCCCGCGCTGAGCTATGAATTCCGCTTCCTCGGCGCCCGCAGCAATGCGCAGGTCCGGATCACGAAGTACGATGTCTATGGTAGCAACTCGGGCACCGCGAACCTCACCACCAGCGGCACCGGCATCGGCAGCACCGGCGGCGACAACAACGACAATCACGTGGCAGTGATTTCCGGCATCCGCCCGGATGCGTTCGGCCAAGTCTGGGTGGACCTCACGCTGGTGCAGGGCGACTTCGCCTACATCAATGCGATGCAGATCACGGCCAGCACTCCTGCGGTCTCCCAAACCCCAGTCGAAAGCTGGCGCTCCAGCCACTTCACCGCGGAAGAACTCGGCAATCCCGAACTCGAAGCCACGGTGTGGGGAAACAATGCCGATCCGGATTCCGATGGTCGCGTGAACCTGCTGGAATACGCCTGCGGCACTGATCCAAAGGGATCCGACACGAACCCGACCGGCTTCGCGCTCGAAGACGAGGGCGGCAGCTTTGTCACCCTGACCTACCAGCGCAACCTCGCCGCCACCGACGTAAGCTATCTGGTGCAGAAGGCTGACAACCTCGTCGATTGGTTCGGTGTCGCCGACTCATCCGTCTCGACGGCCGGTGGCATCGAGACGCGCAAGGCCACCGTGGATCGCACCGGTCTTTCCAAGCTGTGCCTGCGACTGAAGGTCGAACTCGTGGCAGCTGAGTAAGGGCATCAAAGGTCGTCTTCTCTCCAACGCCGTCCGGACCCGAGGTCCGGGCGGCGTTTTTCTTTTTGAATCACGCGTCGTATCCAAAGGCACGGCAGTAGGGTGCCAGCCTTTCCTGAAACGGCTCGAGCGCCCCTGCATAGCGTTCCCAGCGGCGGACGGCAGTGCGATAGATCGGCCGGGTGACATCGTGATAGGTCGGTGCGTAGAGCACCTTCCTCCGCGCGGTTTCAAAATAGCGGCCCTGGGATTCGTTCCACTCCAGTCCGAGCAGCGCGGTGGCCTTGCGACCCTCCGTCTCCGTATTCTCAACGAGGTCTTCGTAACGAGTCTCGATCCAATCGAAATTCCCGAGATCCTTCATCCGCAGCCAGAGGCCCATCAGATCCTCGTAGTGTTTCACCGTTCGTTCCAGCCTGAGGAAATTCACGTTGGTCGTGTTTAGCATCAGGTTCAGGAAGAAGCAGCTGATGACGACATCGCGTGGATCACGCAATGCGATGATGACCTTGAGATCGGGGAAGATCCTCAGCCATGCGGGCAGCGCCAGCGTGGGCGAGGGATTCTTATCCAGCACCAGGCGGGTCTTCGAGCCCGGCGGGATCTCCCGCATCAGGCTGGTCGCGTAGCGATGCCGCATACGCCCGCGATCGGTTACCGCCAGTGAATCGAGATGCTGGATACCTGTTAGACCGGGAGGGATGACTTCCAGCGGGCCTTGGATCTCCTGCGCGAAGGCGACTGATTCATCGAACGCAGTCACCTCGGGATGAGCATCGAGAATTTGCTCGAGAAGCGTGGTTCCGCTGCGGGGATGACCACCGAGAAAGGCAAAGCCAACGCCTTCATCGGATGCCGGTGCTTCCGCCCGCCAGCGCGCCAGCATCGGGGAGTCCAGCGACGACAGCAATTCACGCCGCTGCCGGTCTTGCTGGTCATAGCTTCTCTCCAGTACGGCGGTGTCGGTGATGGTGCGGACCTCGGCCTTCGCCTCCAGCACCCAGCGCATGGCCTCCTCCGGCCGGCCAAGTTCATCCAGCACGACTCCTAACAGGTGGCGGCTCGCATACTTCACATAGGGATAGCGAGGTCCGTCCGCGATCAGATCGCGCAGTGCCTGCTCGGCCTCGGCGGGCTGTTTCCGCCGATGCAGCAGGAAGGCGTGGAAGTAGCGCGCCTGGTCATCGCGTGGATGGCGCTTCAGGCATTCACCAATGCACTCCCATGCTTCCTCGAGACGGCGTTCCTTCTCGAACCACACGGCGAGATTGATCCGGGCATCCACGGAGTCGGGGTTCGCAGCCAATGCCCTTGCGTAGCACTCCCTGGCATCATCCAACTGGCGCAAGTTCTGATACTGCTGACCAATGAGGCCGATCAACGACGAGTGGTTCGGAGCGAGATCCAGCGCCTTGCGGAAGGCCCGGTTTGCCAGTGGAAAATCGAGCGTTCCGGCGGCGGCGTTGCCTAGCTCGAACCAGAGTTCGGCGATCCTTGGATAGCGCTTCACCAGTGCCTCATAGCCGGCCAGCGCGGACTCATATTGGCGGCCGAGCAGGAGTTGCTGGGTCCGTTGCCACTTCCCCGCGTCCTGAGGTGAACGCTGAAGCTCTGCCAAGGTGCCTTTCATGAATGAAATCCGCGCGGGGCATCATCGTCCCGGTCGCGGAGGAATGCGGCATAAAAATCCCGCCGTCGGGAAAGTCCAACGGCGGGAATGAATGGGAATCCTGCTTGGATCGCTCAGGGACCGGTAACCTTGAGGCGGACGAAGATGTGGCCCTGTCCGGCTGGCAAGGTGTAGGCCAGAGGCGACGCATTCGAGAGGTTCGGATCATTGGCCGGAACATCCGTCCAAACCGACAGATTCGTGGACGTCTGAACCACGAAGTCGGTTCCATAGGTGCCGGTGTAGCTGGCACCCTTCGGCCACGATACCGTGCGGACGACTAGACCCGGATTCGCGGTGAATGCGGATCCGCTGAGACCCATGAAGTACTCGATGCCATTCGGAACCCCGTCGAAGTCGTGGTCCTGATCGGCGGTCTGCCCCGGAGCATTCGCGGATGCCCATGAGGAGAAGCCGGTGCCACCACTCACCAGCACCACACCGGTGGTGCCGGAAAAGTGCGCGTTATCGATGTGAGTGGCACCCGAGCCAGTGGCTCCCCAGGTTCCAGTTGCCTGCGGGGCGGTGCCGAAGAACAGCGTGGCCACCGTCTCCGTGCCGGTCGCCTGGACCGTTCCTCCATCGATGACGAGCTTGTTGTTGTCGGGAATCGAGCTGCCGTTCACCGCCAGCTTTCCTTCGTTCACCACGGTATCGCCCGTATAGGTATTGGTGCCGGTCAGGGCGAGCGTGCCCGCACCGGTCTTGGTCATGACTCCGGCATTTGAAATCGGGCCGGAAATGACCAAGTCGTTGGCAGCGGCACCGTCGGCCACATCGAGCGTAACGGCGTTCACCAGGCTGAATGTGGAGCCGATGGTGGAACTCGTGCTCGCGGCAACCACGGTGTAGACCGATCCGCTCAAGGTTCGCAGGCCTTCGTTCCCCGGCGTATTGCTGGTCGAGGAAGCGTTCAGGGTGAGGGAGCGGATGTACTGCTCGTGGTTGAGCAGCCAGCTTGAGTTGTTCAGCGTGACCGTGGGAACATCGCCGCCACCTCCGACCGAGCTGCCCATCGAGTGGAAGCCGGGATTGTAGAGGCTGGCATTGTTCACCGTGATCGACTTGCCGGAAGCGAAGGCGCTGGAGAAGCTGCCGCCGCTCACGGAGAGGGTGCCGCCATTGACGATGATGTCGCTGGTGTTGCCAGGCGCGCTCATCGTGAGGGTGCCGGAGCCGCTCTTGATGAAAGTGCCACCGCTGCCAGTGATGGCCCGGCCCAGCGTCTGGCTATCCGAGCGATTGAAGACAAGCGTGGACGCATCGAGCACGATCGGGCCGGTGCCGCCGAGCTGACCCGCCGTGCCGCCCGATCCCACGGTCACCGTGCCGCCGCCGGAAATGTTGACGGCCCCGGTGAAGGAGTTGTTCGTGAGGATCGATAGGTTCCCTGCCCCGGTCTTGATCAGGCCGGTCAAGCCGGAAATCCCGCCGGTGCCGCTGAGCGTGTAGCCCTTGTCCGCGGCAAACGTGGTCGAGGAAGGGCTGACGGTCGTGTTGAGAACGATGTCACTCCTCACGGAGGAATCATCGAAGGTCACGATGTCGCCCTGCTTGAACTTGGCGGCGGATGCGCCGATTTGCCAGTTGTTGGTGGTGTTGACGTCCCAGGTGCCATTGACCGATCCCGTCCAGAGCGGCGAGTTCACGACCACCCCGGTGACATCGAGGTAAATGGTGCCGGTGGCTTCGGTGTCATCCACCAGCGTGGCGGTCACGCCCGCGGGGAGAGTGCCAAGCGTCACGCTATAGACCGAGGCGAAGCCGGTGGTGGTGATCAGAGGATACTGGCCGACCTCCGGAAGGATGCTGGTGACATTGATGGTGACCGGGCTGTCGAGATACAGGTCACCCACCGAGATGGGTGCCACGGTGGTGCTATTCACACCGCCGATATTCAGGACATTCATCCCGCTCGGACTGGTGTAGTCGGTGCCCACATTGAAGGGACCCGCAGTGGTAATGGCAGGGACTCCCGAGCCCGTGGCATTCACCGTGAGCGAGGTGTTGTCCTTCAGCCAGACGCCGAAGCCGCCCGCATTGATACCGCCGGTAACGACGAGCGAGCCGGCATTGATGGTGGCCGAGCCATTGAGCTGCCCGGTGACGACGAGCGAACCGGCGTTGACCTCATTCGAGCCGGTGTTGGTGCCAGCGAGGATCAGGGTGCCTGCATTGACGATGGTGCCACCGCTGTTGGAATTATTGGCGGACATCCGGAAGGTGCCGGCTCCTTCCTTCACCACGTAGGTGCTGCCACCACTCCATTGGGTGATGGGGGCCAGCAGGTCGAGGTCGATGCCGGTGGGAGTGGTTCCCGCCTGGGTATTGAAGACGTAGTTGGCCTGACCGGAGTCATTGCGGAAGAGCAAGCCGCCCGCAGGATTCACGGTGCTGGTGACGGAGCTCGCCTTCGACGAGATGAAGCCGTCAAAGCCTCCCGAAGAGCCAAGGTCGAGGCGGTCCGCACCACCGGTGATGGTGCCGCCGGTGAGCACGTAGCCGATACCGAAGGCCCCGCTGGGATAACAGGTGGCCCCATTCACGTTCACCGTGATGCCGGTCGCATTGTTATTGCCGTACCAGCCGAAGGCCCCGTGGTTCATCTGGAGCGTGGTGCCCGGCGAGAGGTTGAAGACCGAGCTGTTGAGCAGGGCTTGGAACCAGTATCCGGGAGGATCGACCGGGAGGCTGAGCGTTCCCTGCGTGACATTGGTAGGCCCGCTGTAGGTGCTCTTGGCCGTCAGGCTGAGCGTGCCAGGACCGGACTTGGTAAGGCCACCGCTGCCGACGAGCGGGGCGCCGATGGTGGCGTCTCCGGTGGCAGTGACCCCGCTGGATCCGATGGTCAGGTTCTGTCCGCCGGCGATGGTGTAGCCGCTGCTATTGAAAGTGATCCCGCTGGTAACGATGGGGCTAGTGAGCGTGACGGTGTAGGTGCCTGCCACGCCGGAGCCGAAGCTCGCGAAATTCAGGTCGGTCCAAGCGACGTCGGATGAGCCATTCCACCAGCTGGTATCAGTGGCATTCCAAGTGCCGCTGCCATCCTGAGCTCCGGGAGTTCCGGTATTGCCATCCCAAGAGACGGTCTGGGGAATCGTGACATTGATGGTGGCGGAGGTGCTGGAACCCGAACCGTAGGCATTGGTGGCGATGACATCGTAGGTGCCATTGTCGCCGGATGTCGCGCCAGGCTTCGTGTAAGTGGCGGAGGTGGCACCGGAAATCGGGCTGCCATTCCTGCGCCACTGGTAGGTGATCGGGGCGATGCCGACGGCCTGGGCGGTGAGGGTCAGCGTCTCGCCGGTGCCGATGGTGGTATTGGCAGGCGGCAGGTGGACGACTGGCTTGTCGGTGACGATGATGGCCGCGACCGCGCAGTTCTCGTTGCTGGCGTTGCGGCTGGGGTTATCGAGCGTGATGGAGTTCTGGGTGAGCACCGGGCTGGCTCCCACTCCCATGTTGTCCGGGAGGGTCGTGAAGCTGACGTTCGCAACCAGCGTGGATCCGGTATTCTCGGTAATGGTGACCCGCGAGTTTGAGGTCACCTTCCCACCGCCGACGAGGTCGACCACGTAGCCATTCGGAAACTTCGCCGCGAGACCATTGAGCGTGACGCTCCAGCCGGTGTTATCGAGAAAGCCCCAGGTGGCTTGGTAATTTCCGGGACTGACCAGCCCGACCACTTCCGAGCCATCGCGCCAGTCGTCATACCAGCTCACTCCGCCTGCAGGGCCCCAGACCCCTTGCCGGATGTATCCGCTCTGCCACGTATTCGTGGCGACGACACCGGCCGTCAGGGTGCCGCCGAAGGGAATGGTGGTGTCGATGGACTCCTGACTCGGCAGCGGGGCGGAATTCGTCCAGTCCGCCACCTCCACACCGAATGCCTTCGCAGTGATGGGCATGCCGGTGGTCTGGTAGCCGGCACCGAAGCCGATCGTCTGCGGCACCGTCCCGGAATCATAGTACCAAGACTGGAAGTTCAGGCCGACGGTGGTGCCGGCTTCGGAAGCGCCAAGCATCAAGGCCGCGGCTGGAATCGCCAGGACGCCGGGGGTCAGGTTTGCTCTGAATGTCGTTGGTTTCATGAGTGAGTGGTTCCAGTTCGCCTCTGAGCGGGGGTAGTCGGATCGCCGGCCGGGAATTTCGCGAAGGTCAATCCACCGGCAGACGACTTTGATATTCAATCGGTTGGCTCACATTGCCTTGGGGATTCCTTTTGCAAGGTCTGTCCCCGCAGCGCGTGGTGATGGCATATAAAGCCTTCTTCCACGGTGAATGTTGCGGTAATCAGCAGCAAAAAAGCCACACAGCAACTGAAATCAGAAATTCGACTTATTTCTGATATTTAAAACACCCGGACTCAACTCGTCGGAAAGCCCCTTCCAAAAGGGGACTCCAATCGAAGCGCACCAGTAGCCGACGGTCAGCGTCGTCCGGCAATGGACGAGCTGTTCTTACCCGCGCGAGCCTCGCTCAAACTCACCATTCCAGCGTCGCCCGCACCGGGAAGTGATCGGACGGATACACGCCGTTCTTCGAACTGCGGATGATCTCCGACTCCGATCCCTTCATATCGGGAGTCGTGTAGATGTAATCGATCCGGAAGCCGTCCTTCACCCCGGTAAACTGATTGAAGGTTCCCGATTCCTCCGGCGGCGTGCTGGCGTTGAGAGAGCGCCACACATCGCCGAAGCCGGCGGCCTTGATCGCGGCGTGAAGAGGATCGCTCTCGGGAGCGTTGAAGTCGCCTGTTAGAATGACAGGGTCGGTGGCCTTGCGGGCGGCGATTCGGGAGAGGATGAGCTCCGTGCCTTTCTGCCGGGCTTCCGGCGAGGCGTGGTCGAGGTGGGTATTGAAGTAGTGGAAGGTCTTCTTCGTCTCGCGGTCGTAAAGCTTCGCCCAGGTGCAGATGCGCGTGACGGTATTCCCCCAGGTACAGGAGTTGCAGATCTCCGGGGTATCCGAGAGCCAGAAGGTGCCGCTTTCCTGGATGCGGAAGCGGTCGGCTTTCACGAGGATGGCGGCATACTCGCCCTGATCGATGCCGTCCTCGCGGCCCACACCGATCGCAACGTAACCGGGAAGCCGGTCGGCCAGATCATCCATCATCTGTGGCAGGCCTTCCTGAATGCCCACGAGATCGGCATCGTCGTGCTTGATCAGCTCGGCGGCCTGGTCGCGGCGAGTGGTCCAGGCGCGGTCACCTTTGTCCCCGGAAGTGATGTAGCGGAGATTGTAGGTCAGCACCCGCAGCGGCTTCGCTTCGGCGACGCCGAGTGCAAGGAGTCCGGCGGCCGCGGTTGCCAAGGCTTTCAAGGTCATGCCGGAGTGTGGCAATTCCCGAATGAGGCGCAATCACGGGAATGTGGCACGGACGTGGCGTGGCGGGTGCGGACCACATTGGGATTGTCGCCCGCTCCGGCCTTTCGCCAGATGTGAGCATGCGCTTCCTGCTCTTCCTCCCCCTCCTCGCCGCGGCGGATCCCCTCACCTACGAGTGCCGGTTTTCGGAAGCCGCGCCGAAGGTCGATGGCGATCTGTCAGACGCCGCTTGGGAAAAGGTCGCTTGGACCAGCGACTTCATGGACATCCGCGGCAAAGAGCAGCCCGCCCCGCGTTTCCGCACTCGCGCCAAAATGCTGTGGACCGCCGATGGGCTGCACGTCGCTGCCGAAATGGTGGAACCGCACGTCTGGGGCACGCTGACGGAGAAGAACTCGATCATTTTCCAAGACAACGACTTCGAGATCTTCATCGATCCCGATGGCGACACGCTCAACTACTACGAGTTCGAGATCAACACGCTCGGCACCATCTGGGAGCTCACGCTCGACAAGCCCTACGCGAAAGGCGGCAACGCCGCGCTCGGCACCAACCTCCCCGGTCTCAAAAGCGCCGTGAAGATCAACGGCACGCTGAACGACCCGACGGACACCGACACCGGCTGGTCCGTGGAAGTCTTCCTGCCGTGGAAGGACCTCGCGAAATACACCGGCAAGCTCCCTTCACCCCCGAACTCCGGCGACACGTGGCGGATCAATTTCTCCCGCGTCGAGTGGATCCACTCCATCAAGGACGGCAAGTATGTCCGCGTCCCCGAGCATGGTACGAAGATCGCCGAGGACAATCATCCAGAGGACAACTGGGTTTGGAGCCCACAGGGCGAGATCGCGATGCACATCCCGGAGAGGTGGGGTGTGCTGAAGTTCACGAAGTAGCTTCGATTCGCGCCCCTAGCGAAAATTCCGGCGGATTTTCCCGCGTATTTCGCGTATGTGCTGCGGAATGCGCCGTTTCCTCCCGTGGGTCTGCCTGGCTTTCCTCTCGGTCACTCATGCCGGGGAGCGAGGCACTTGGCTTTGCGTCGGTCCGCGGGAACTCGTCGAGGCCGCCGCGCCGCTGTGCGAGCTGCGCATGTCCCAAGGCTGGCGAGTGGAGCGTTCCCAGTCGCCACCCGCGGAAGCCATCGCAGCGCTGGATCCGAAGCCGGCTGCCGTATTGATCCTCGGCGATGACAGCACCGCGCCCGTCGCTGCCCCTTGGCTCACTGCGGCGGAGCGCCGTCCCTATCATGGCTGGCTCGCCAAGCACCCGAAGGAATTCGTGAGTGATGCGGCCTACGGCGATCTCAATCGCGATGGCATTCCCGAGATCCCGGTCGGCCGGATTCCTGCGCGAAGCCCGGCAGACGTCGACGCCGTGGTGAAGAAGATCATCGCGTGGGAGAAGCGCACGCCTTCTCCGGCCGACCTGAGTGTCCCGGTGTGGGCGGGCGATCCCGGTTTCGGAAAGATCGGCGAGGGCATGAAGCTGATCTCGCTGCCTTTCTTCATGAACCGCTTGCGGGAGGAAGCGCCGCTGTGGGCGAGCTTCTGGCTGCTACAATCCGAGCCACGCAGCCCCTTCTGCGGCTGGCCGGAAGATAGCGCGACGAATTTCAACCAGCGCATCTCACAGGGCTCGCTGTTCAGCGCGATGATCGGCCATGGTCGCACGGATTCCTGGTGGATCATGACCTTGCCCACCGGCTCGCTGCGCTACCGGCCGGAAGACGCCCGCGCCTTGGTCGCGCCACAGCCCGCAGCGCCGCACATCGTCTTCGCCTGCCGCTGCGGTGCCTTTGCCGATCCCAAGACCCGCTGTCTGGGCGAGGAAATGCTCTTCGCTCCCGGTGGACCGGTGGCTTGCATCGCCGCTTCGGTCGATTCGCATCCACTCACGAACTACTACGGATCTACGAGTTTGCTCGAGGATCTGAACCGCGATCCTTCGGACACCCTGGGCCAACTCTGGGTGGACTCCATCACCCGCGCCCACGCCCGGCACGAGGTCCTGAAAGAACTTCTGGTCTCGCTCCTGGAACCCATCGTCATCGGCAAGCGCAACCCGGTGGAGGATCTCAAGGCCGATCACCTCTTGATTTATAACTTGCTCGGCGATCCGGCGACCCGGCTCTTCATGCCCCGGCCGCTGGAGGCAAAAGTCGAGCGCCTTGGGAGCGAATGGAAGTGGAGCGTCACCAAGCCAACGGACCTTGCGCCCGGGCAACGGCTGGTGATTCAGCACCGGCCGCCTCTTCCCGGCGTCTACCTCGGCAAGCCCGGGAGTGAACCTCAAGCAGCCAACATGGCGCTGGAGAAAGCGAATGCCGCGCTCGGCTTCCGAACCTTGAAGGAGTTGAATAGCACCGAGGCGTGGAATGGTGAGATTGCGGAGCCGGGGACCCTGCGGCTGTGCGTCACCGGCGGGCCCGCGCTGCTGGTGCATGCGGAGAACCTTGGGATGACGAAGTGACCGTTCGGCATTCGCTCTAGGGAATACCCAAATCCTTCAAGGAACCGCGGCGAACGCACGCTGCGATCTGTAGAAGAAGATCGCGCGGGGAATGGCCATGAGGCGAGCCAGCCAGCCAAGTGGAATCTTGAGCCTCGCTGACGGCCCCGAGGACTTCTCAAGCAACGTGACCATGTCCGGGTGACCGAACATGGCGGCGAACACGGCCGGTGTCTTGCCACCGCCTTGGTCGGCGAGTGGATTGGCACCGGCAGCGAGGAGGATGCGCGCAACACTGAGGTGCCCTTTGAAGGCGACACCAGCGAGCGGGGTTTGGCCGCGGTCGTTGCGGGCGTCGGCTTCAGCCTGATGTTCTAACAAGAGCTCCACGGCCTCCGTATTGCCATGATAGGCGGCGAGCATGAGCAGGGTGTTGCCCTTGCTGTCCTTGAGTTCGACGGGCATTCCGGCCTCAAGCATCGGGCGCAGCATTTCGGTGTCACCCTGGCGGGCGGCATCGAGCGCCATCTGCTGGAGCTCGGCGTAGCGGCGGTGTTCGTCTTCGGTGATCATGACGGAGTCCGTGAAGGATGGTGATGCATTTGTTAGACGCTGGCAGGTTCGGCCTGCGGCTCTTCTTGAACGGAGATGCTATTGGTGACGCCGTCCGTGTGGGCCTTCAATGCGGCGCGGACGCCAGCGCCGTAGGCGGGATCCGCCTTGTCGAAGTGAGCGAGCTGGCGGTCGATGATTTCCTGCGGCACACCCTGCATCGCCTCCGCGATGTTGCTAAACAGCGCCTGTTGCTGCGACGGGTTCATCAGGCGGAACAGGTTGCCCGGCTGCGTGTAGTCGTCGTTGCCCTCACGATGATTCCAGCGGTCGGCGTCGCCGGAGATCTTCAGCGGCGGCTCGGCGAAGCGGTCGCTCTCGGAGGGGCCATTGAAACTATTAGGTTCATAGTAGGCACTCGATGACGTGCTGTAGCCGGCATTCATCGATCCATCGAGGTGATAGTGATTCACCGCGCTCTTCGGCCGGTTCACCGGCAGCGCCTCATACCAGGTTCCCACGCGATAGCGGTGCGCATCGGCGTAGGAGAAGATGCGGGCTTGCAGCATCTTGTCCGGCGAGAAGCTGATGCCAGGCACGATGTTCGAGGGAGAAAAGGCTGATTGCTCGATCTCCTGGAAGTAGTTCTCCGG
Source organism: Luteolibacter sp. Y139 (assembly GCF_038066715.1). Lineage (NCBI taxonomy): Bacteria > Pseudomonadati > Verrucomicrobiota > Verrucomicrobiia > Verrucomicrobiales > Verrucomicrobiaceae > Neoluteolibacter > Neoluteolibacter soli. The sequence goes on from NZ_JBBUKT010000012.1 coordinate 192,517, forward strand.
GTTGCGGTTCAACTCAAGCACGCCCACCGGGATCACCGGATAGTCCGCGTGCGGCCAGACCTTGGTGAGGTCGAAGGGATTGAAGGCGCACTTTTCCGCATCCTCCTCGGCCATCACCTGGATCTGCAAGTCCCACTGCGGGAACTCACCGCGCTCGATGGCTTCGTAGAGATCTTTCTGCGAGGACTCGCGGTCCTTCGCGATGACCTGCTCGCCCTCGCGGTTGGTCATGGTCTTGATGCCCTGGCGGGTCTTGAAGTGGAACTTCACCCAGAAGCGTTCACCAGTGGCATTGATGAGCGAGTAGGTGTGCGAGCCATAGCCATTCGTGTGGCGATAGCTCAGTGGCAGGCCGCGGTCGGACATCAGAATGGTCACTTGGTGCAGCGACTCCGGCGAGAGCGACCAGAAGTCCCACATGGCGGTGGCGCTGCGCATGTTAGTGCGCGGGTGGCGCTTCTGCGTGTGGATGAAGTCGGGGAACTTGAGCGGATCGCGCACGAAGAAGACCGGCGTGTTGTTTCCGACCAGATCCCAGTTGCCTTCCTCGGTGTAGAACTTGAGCGCCCAGCCGCGCACATCGCGCTCGGCATCGGCAGCGCCGCGTTCACCGGCGACGGTGGAGAAGCGGAGCAACATGTCCGTCTTCTTGCCGACTTCGGAGAAGATCGCGGCCTTGGTGTATTTCGTGATGTCGTGGGTGATCGTCAGCGTGCCGAAGGCGCCGGAGCCCTTGGCATGCACCACACGCTCGGGGATGCGTTCACGGTTCTGATGGGCGAGCTTTTCGATGAGCTGATAGTCCTGCAGCAACAGCGGCCCACGTGGTCCGGCAGACAGGGAGTTCTGGTTGTCGGCGATCGGGTTGCCGCCGGTGGTCGTCATCTGGGATTTCGCCATGGTATGGGGTCAGGTTGCGAAGCAGATGCTGGCGGATCGCGAGCCATTTGAGAAATCGCTGGTTGAAAACGCACCTATTCAAATCTCTTATAGCTGGGTGGAACTTCGCCAGCTCGAGCTTCTGGTCAGCGTCATCGAATCCGGCTCACTGACGGCCGCCGCCGCCAAGTGCCATCTTTCCCAGCCGGCGATCAGCCAGCAGATCCAAGCGCTGGAGGAGGAAATCGGCGAACCGCTACTCATCCGGCGTGCCCGCGGCGTGGAGCCTACCGTGGCCGGCCGCACGGTGTTGGAACACGCGCAGCGGCTGCTCGCCGAGCGCGACAGGCTGCGCGATGCCTTCGCGGACCGGCGGGAACTCCGGCATGGTCGCGTTTCGTTCGGCATCATTCCAACGATCGCTCCTTACCTGTTGCCGCAATGGCTCGGCCCCTTCCGTGAGCGCTTCCCGGGCATCGCCATCGCGATTTCCGAATCGCGCACCAATGAACTGATCACGCAACTCGTGGAGGGTCGCATTGAATTTGCCGTGCTCAGCGATGTGCCAGAGCACGATCGCCAAAAGTGGTCACTACAAGTGCGCGAGCTGTTCCGCGAGCCGCTGCTGCTGGCCGCACCCACCCAGCATCCTCTCGCAGAACGCAGAGCCGCTCCCACACCCGCGGACTTGAAGCCAAGCGAACTGATCCACTTGAAAGGTGGCCACTGCCTTGCCGACCGCACCCTGCGCCTCTGCAAGATCCGCGAACCCGATCCCGGACTTCAATGCGACCAGCTAGGCACGGCACTGTCGATGGTCGCCGCTGGCCTCGGCGTCACCGTGATCCCAAAGCTAGCCACACGCAACCAAGCCCTGGATGGCATCACGCTGCGTCCCTTCGCCGGCAAAGGCCTGCACCGCGTGATCGCGCTGATGAAACGGCGCGGCAGTAAGGACAGCCCGGCGGCTACCGAGCTGCTCAAGATGCTGTCGCCGTGAGGCTCAACCTTCCACCAGCGGCTGTTCCGCCTCTGAAGCAAGGGTCTCTCCGGTCGAGCGATCGAGATCACCCGTCCTTCTCCAGATCCGTCGTCCTAACAGAATCGCAGTGATCGTGAGACCCGCCGTGATGCCCCACCACATGCCGGTGACTCCGAAGCCCAGTGGATGCGCCAGGCACCAGCCGAGCGGGATCGAGATCACCCAATACGCCCAGAAGGCAATCCATGCCGGCGTATGCACATCATCGAGACCACGCAGCGCTCCCGCGGCGATGATCTGCAGGGCATCGCAGAACTGGAATGCCGCCGCGACGATGAGCAGCGATGCCGCCATTTCCAACACGGCAGGATCATCGATGAACAGCGCTGCAAGCTGGCGATTGAAGAACACGAACGCAGTCGCGCTGAAGACCGTAAACGTCACCCCCATCGCCCAGCCGCTGGCGACGATCGGGCGCATGGAAGCGAAGTTCTTCGCCCCGAAGGCCTCGCCGATGCGCACGGTGAGCGCCATGGAGATGCCGAGCGGTATCATGAAGATGGTCGCCGCACACTGGATGGCGACCTGGTGCGAGGCGAGCGCCGCCTTGCCCATGTTACCAATGATGAAGGTAGCCATCACGAAGGCGCTGACCTCGGCGAGCAGCTGCATGCTTGCGGGAAAACCGGTGCGCAGCAGATCCTTCACCGCCGCCCAATCAGGCACGCGCAGCCAACGCTTCGGCACCCATTCCTTCAACGCTACATCACCGCGACACCACACGATCATCCCCACCAGGACCGCGGTCCGTGCGATCAGGGTGGCTATTGCCGCTCCTTCAAAGCCGATGTGCGGAGCGCCCCATTTGCCGAAGACGAGCATCCAGTTGAGCACGATGTTCAGCAGCACCCCGCCAATCGAGATCCAGAACACCGGCCACGGCCGGTTCATCGCATCGGCGTGGTTCTTCACGGCCATTGAGCCCATCGCCGGGACCATCGAAACGGCAAGGATCAGGAGGAAATTCGGGACGATGGCGATGACGTCCGCATCCTGCTGGAAGACCCACAGGAAAGGCCGGATGACGAGCGCGGCGATCACCGCCAGCAGGCCGAGGGCGAGCGTGACGTAAAGGCCGTGGCGCAGCGCCGCACGGGCCGCGGCGGGATCATTGGCGCCGCGAGCCTGCGAGACGCGGATCGAGACAGCCATCGACATCCCGATGCCGAACATCATCGGCAGGTAGATCAGAGTATTGGCGAAGGAGCAGGCAGCCAGCGGCGTGACGCCCAGCCTGCCGAGCATCAGGGTATCGGTCAGGCTGATCAGCATCTGGCCGAGCTGGCCGATGATCAGGGGAATCGCCAGCCGGATGGTGGTGCGGCTTTCGGAGAGAATCGGGGAAAGAGTCATGGGAAATCGGAAAGGGAAGACGTGGAGAAACAAAAAGCCCGCTGGCGGAGGCCAAGCGGGCGGGGACAGGCGGCGATCGCGTTTATTTCCGATCCATCACGACATGTCCCCGCAGACGACGAGGTCGTCCATGGCGGCGGGCATGCGGAACATCTTCATAGGTTCGGGCACAGGCGTAGCGCCCGGCGGCCGGGGTGTCAAACTCCCCGGCGGCATCAATCCCGTCACTTCACCTTTCGTTCCATCTGGAGCGGGATCCTCCGGACACGAAAAAGGCGGCACCCCGCGAGGGACGCCGCCTTGGAAAATAGTCCGGGAGTGCCGGGCTGGCTTGTGATTACCAGCGACGGCCACCGCCGCCGCCGCCACCACCGTAGCCGCCCTTGCCACCGCCGCCGCCGCCACCACGGCGATCGCCGCCGTAGCCACCGCCGCCGCCACCACCACCGCCGCCGCCACGGCGTTCGCCGTAGCCGCCGCCACCACCACCACCGCGGCGCTCACCGCCGAATCCGCCACCGGAGCGCTCTTCGCGCGGGCGGGCTTCGTTCACGGTCAGGTTGCGACCGCCGAAGTCCTGGCCATCGAGGCCCTTGATCGCGGCATCCATGGCTTCCTTGCTGCCCATGGTGATGAAGGCAAAGCCGCGCGGGCGGCCGGTTTCACGATCCATCATCAGGGAAACATCGGTGACTTCACCGAACTGGCCGAAGGCGTCGCGCAGGTCGTCTTCGCTGGCGGAAAAGGGGAGGTTCCCCACGTACATCTTACTCATTTCTAATCAGTTGGCCCGAAATCCTACTTATCTTCGACTGTCCCCGAGGAACCGGGTTTCAGATCACCACCGAATGCAACATCCGTCTAATGATGACCCTCCATGCCTTGAATCTGCCAGGTGGCGAGCGCTCGGGGAGCGTGCCCGTTTAAAAGCAATCCACAAGCCCGGAATTTCAAAAAGAATACTTAGGGTTTCCACGCAATCGGCCAAAAGAAACCGCCACCAAGTCGCTGCGAGATTGACCGCACCGCCTAACCAAGCTATCGGTCGCCGCCCTCCGGGGCATAGTACTTCATGAAATTGAGCATTCCCTTCGAGCGGGTGGATTGGATCAACACGGTCTTCCTGGGTATCATCACCTTGCTCGCCCTTATCGCTGCTCCCATCTACCTCTGGCATTACGATGCCGGTCCGGTGCTCTGGAGTCTGTTTGCTTTCTACTGCATCGCCACGGGCATGAGCATCACGCTCGGCTACCACCGGCTATTCTCGCACCTCTCCTTCAAGGCCAAGTGGCCGGTGCGCCTCGCTACTCTGGTCTTCGGTGCCTGCGCCTTTGAAAACTCCGCGCTGAACTGGTGCTCCGACCACCGCCGCCACCACAAGCACACGGACCACGACGACGATCCGTACGACATTTCCAAGGGCTTCTTCTGGGCCCACATCGGCTGGATCCTCTTCAAGACCCTGCCTGAGCCGCCGCTCGATAACGTGAACGACCTCCGCAAGGACAAGCTTGTCATGTGGCAACACCGCTGGGACAAGCTGATCTCGCTGGTCGTCGGCCTGCTACTGCCTGCCGTGATTGGCTACTTCGCCGTCGGCGGTGCCGCGGGAGCGCTCGGTGGCTTCCTGATCGTCGGCGTGCTGCGCGTCTTCTGCGTCCAGCAGTGCACCTTCTTCATCAACTCGCTCTGCCACACCATCGGCCGCCAGCCTTACTCGACCCGCTGCAGCGCCCGTGACAGCTTCGTGATGTCGCTCGTCACCTTCGGCGAGGGTTACCACAACTACCACCACGAGTTCCAACACGACTACCGCAATGGTGTGAAGCCGTGGAACTTCGACCCCACCAAGTGGGCGATCTGGGCACTTTCGAAAGTGGGTCTCGCCAGTGACCTGCGCCGCGTGCCCGCCACCAAGGTGCTGCTGGCCGAAATGGCCGAAGCCCGCCGCCGCGCAAACCAAGAGCTGGAGCGCCTTCAAGCTCAGAACGATCATCCGCTGCGTGACAAGGCCCTCGAGGCCATGAACGCCGTGATCGAGCGCATGAGCGCCAATTACCACGAACTGGAAAAGGCCATGGCCGACCGCGTGGAGCTCTCCCGCAATGCGCTCCAACGCTGGCGGAAGGAGACCCGCGAGATGCTGCAGAATGCCATCGAGATCCGCCGTGGACGCTCGGTCGCTGCCTGAACTTGAGCCGATCTTTTCAAAAAGGCCGTCCGGGGAACCGGGCGGCCTTTTTCGTTTCGGGAAGGTTCGATGCTTGGGGCTTGGAAGTTTCGGCCCGCTCCGTAGGTTTGCGCCCGATGGAGCCCCTGAGCGTCGATGGCAAATTCTTCCGGTCCGGGGGAAGGCGCTGTGACGTCCGGGCGGTGACCTACGGGCCCTTTCCCGGCGGCTGGCCGGCGGACTTCACGGCCGATTTCGACCGGATCGTGGGAACCGGCTTCAATGCGCTGCGGCTCTACGAAATGCCGGACCGGCGGCTGCTGGATGCGGCGCTGGAGCACGGGCTCCGCGTCTTCGGTGGCCTGCGCTGGCCGCAGGCGGTCGATTTCCTGAAGGACGATCAAGTTCTCTCCGCCGCCCGGGTGTCGCTGGCCGAAAGCCTGCGCAACGCGGAAGGCCACCCTGCCCTCGCCGGTGTATACGTGGCCAATGAAGTGCCGGCCGACCTGGTCCGCTGGATGGGGCCGGTGCAGGTCCGGCGGGAGCTGGAGCACCTGATCCAGCTCGGGAAGGAAATCCGGCCGGACTTGCTGTGGTGCTACGGAAACTACCCGAGCACCGAGTACCTCGAACCGGAAAACGCCGACTTCACAGCCTTCAACGTCTACCTAGAGGACGAAGTCGCCTTCCGCAGCTACCTGCGGCGGCTGCATCACATCGCCGGCGACCGGCCGGTGGTGATCTCGGAGTTCGGGCTCGATTCGCGGCGCAACGGCACCGCGAAGCAGGCCGGAATCCTGGCGTGGGCCATCCGCATCGCACGCGAGGAAGGCATGGCCGGCATGACCGTCTATGCGTGGAGCGACCGCTGGTGGAATGCGGGCATGGAAGTACCGGACTGGGACTTCGGCCTGATCGACCGCGAAGGCATCGAGAAACCGGCGCTCGCCGCGGTTCGCGATGCCTGGGGAAAAGGCTCCAAAGCGGCCGATAAAACGTTCTCGGTCATCGTTTGCACCCGGAATGGCGCTTCGCGGATCGCGGCGTGCCTTGCGGCGCTGGAAAAGCAGACCTTGCCTGCCCACGAGATCATCGTGGTCGATGATGGCTCCACCGATGGTACGACGGATCTAGTAGCAACGCGTTTTCCGAAGGTGCTGCTGCTGACGCTGGAACCCGGAGGCCTGAGTGCCGCGCGCAATGCGGGTGCCGAGGCAGCCACCGGGGAAATCCTCGCCTTCACCGATGACGATTGCGAGGCGGACGAAGGCTGGCTCGCCGGACTGGCCGGTGCCTTCGACAAAGGATGGGACGCAGCGGGGGGACCGAACCTGCCACCGCCGCCGCAGACCGATGCCGAAGCGATCGTCGCCGCGGCACCCGGCGCGCCGAGCCATGTGATGCTCGACGACGCCGAAGCCGAGCACCTCCCGGGCTGCAATATCTCCGTACTACGAACGGCGTACTTCGACATCGGCGGCTTCGATCCCCAGTTCACCACCGCGGGCGACGACGTCGACTTTTGCTGGCGGCTGCGAGACAAGGGCTACCGGCTCGGCTTCGCGCCGGCCGCCTTTGTCTGGCACCACCGCCGCCCCTCCCTGCGCGCCTTCCTCCGCCAGCAGATCGGCTATGGCAAGGCGGAGGCCCTGCTCATCGCGAAGCACCCGCAGCGCTTCACCGCCGCCGGCAATGCGAAGTGGGACGGCTTCATTTACTCCGGCGGACCGGTCCGTGCGGTGGAAGGCTCGATCATCTACTTCGGCCGGATGGGCCAGGCGGGCTACCAGGGCGTGACGGATCGCATGCAACCGCTGCGTCCGCTCGATCCCCGCTTCGATGACTTCCTCAGCCGCGAACGTCTTCATCTGCTCGAGTGGCTGCAGCCCAGGGTGCGGGCCTGGTTCCGCTGCCAACACTGGATGCTCTCTAACAACGGGGCAAAGGTGCCGGGGCTTCCGAGCCCGGATACGGAGCTCTCGATCTGGTCCGAGGAAGGAAAGACCCGCGATGAGTTTCTCCAACAGCTCCTTGCCGAGGGTTGGAAAGCAGGCGGCGGCACCGATGCCTGGGACGTGGAAAAGAATGGCACCCGGCTGCTGCTAGCCACCGAACGCGGCGACGGCATCGGCAAGCGCACGCTGATCCGCGTATGGGGAGATGCCCGGCTATTTTCCCTTGGCCGGAGCTGAATTCGGCAGCGGCGTGAGGGACCCGGCCTTCACATCCACCTGATACCATCGCTTCGCCGACCGGATGTAGATGGCCGCCTGCTTGCCATCGCGTGACAGTGCCATGCTGGAGCCGGACGAGCAGTCTTCCAGCTCGTCCCATTTCAGCGGGAGGTGCTTCTCGTAGGCATCGGCATTCGGCACGCGGATCACATTCCCCCAGCCGCTGCCGCCGGTCCGGCTGAGTTCGACCAGCAAGTGCTTTTCGAGAGGCAGGATCTCATGGGCACTCACTCCGCCGCTATTGGCGTCGCTCGTTTCCTGCGCGGCCAAGGGCCAGATGCGGGTGCCGCTGAGCACGAATGGAAGCTCCTCAGAATCATTCGTGTCGATCGCTCCTTTCCACAGATCGCCGTGAACCGCGAAGTAAAGATTACCGGAGGGATCGAAGACTGGATTCCTTGCATAGGCGGCGCGGCGATTGAAGACCTTGCCCACCTTCCCCGGTTGCTTGGGATCGAGGACCCACCACTGCGGCTCACCATTTTCCTTCGAGGTGGTGACCAGCACCCGGCCGCTCTTCGGATCGCAGGCCACGTCGTCCACGGTGACTTCGACGGGAGCACTCCAGAGCTCCGTCCAGGCGTCGGTGGCGGGATTCCAACTCATCACCCGCTGGCCGCCGGCTAAAAGCAACGCGTCCGCCGTGGCCGAAAGTCCCACATACTCCACCTGGAAATCCTCGGGAAACTTCAGCTCGCTCTCGGTGGCCTTGGCCAGGTCCAGGATCAGGACACCACTGTCGCCTTGGCGGGCCACGCGCTTGCCATCCGGCAGGAAAGCGGCGGAGCCCGCGAAAAGCGCGGGTGACAGGAGGAGCGCGACCAGCAGCGGTTTCATCGTGACATAACCAAGCAGACCGCTGCGCCGCCGTCGAGGCAGGCCTTGCAGCCGGCGGTCGTCGCCGCTACAGCCGGGGCATGGGTTTGCGGACGAGCGACTTCCACTACGACCTGCCGCCGGAGCTGATCGCCTCCCGGCCGCTAGAGGAGCGCGCGGCCTCGCGGATGATGGTGGTGCACCGCGACTCGGGAATCATCGAGCACCGAATGTTCCGCGACTTCCCCGAATACCTGCGGCCGGAGGACCTGCTGGTGCTGAACGACACCAAGGTCATCCCCGCCCGCGTGTTCTCGGATGATGGCAAGATCGAGCTGCTCTGCCTCGACCGGCTTTCACCCCTCGAATGGCGATGCCTGGTGAGGCCGGGCAAGAAGATGCGCACCGGCAAGACCGTGATCGTCGGCGGAACTACTGGAACTGTAGTAGATGTCTTCGACAATGGCGACCGCTTGATCCGCTGGGATGCACCGGTCGACCTCGACAAGGTCGGCCACCTCGCGCTGCCGCACTACATGAACCGTGAGGATGAAGTCGCCGACCGCGAGCGGTACCAGACCGTCTTCGCCCGTGAGGAAGGAGCCATCGCTGCGCCGACCGCGGGGCTGCACTTCACGCCGGAGATGTTAGAAAAAATCCCGCACGCGTTCCTCACGCTGCACGTCGGCGTCGGCACCTTCCGGCCGGTGCAGGTGGACACACCGGAGGAGCATGAGATGCACTCCGAGCGCTACCTGCTTTCCAAGGAGACCGCGCAGCGGGTCAACGAAGCCAGCCGGGTGATCGCCGTCGGCACCACGGCGACGCGGGTGCTGGAGCATCTGGGTCGAAGCAGCACGGAGACCCGCTTGATCGGGGAAGAACAGCGCGGCGAGACGGATATCTTCATCTACCCGCCGTATCCATTCCGCGTGATCGGTGGGCTGCTGACGAATTTCCACCTGCCGGAAAGCACGCTGATCATGCTGGTGAGCGCCTTCGCCGGCCGCGAATTAGTCATGGAGGCCTACCGCCAGGCGGTGCAGGAGCGCTACCGCTTCTACAGCTACGGCGACTGCATGCTGCTGGTGTGACGAAAAACCGTTGCGCAGGCCGGTATCGGCGCCTTTACTCCGCCTGCTGTCAGGGGCCGTGGAGGTTCGGCAGGCGAATCCCGCCAGGCCTTGATCGGAGCAACGGTAGTTTGTCCGTGCTTGCCGCGGTTCCCTGGCAGCACTCTTTTTTCCCTCACGCGCTACTTCAGCGCGGTGGCCAAGGGCGAAGGCGCCAGATCGTCCGGCGCATTCCCCGCGAGTTCCGTGATGGTCTTCACCGGGTCCAAGCGGTTCAGCGGAAACATCCCGTAGCCGGATCCCACGTCGATCCCGTCGCCACGACGCATCTCGAAATGCAGGTGCGCGGGATAGTAGCCGTTCGCCGTTCCGACCGTTCCGATCCTGGCACCGCGAGCCACCAATCCGCCGGCCGACACATCGATGCGATCCAGGTGCGCATACATCGACTCCAGCACGCGGCCCTCGCGATCGCGATGCGCCACGATGATCGTCTTGCCCCAACCGGGCGACGGCTCGCCAGCAAACGCCACCAGCCCGTCAGCCGTCGCGAACACAGGATCGCCGAGGTCCGTATTCCGGCCACCGATGCCATTGAGGTCATCGCCTGTATGGTGACCGCCGCGATCGGCATTCATCTCCCAGAATTGCTGCGCATTGTAAGTGAGCGCGCCATGCTCCGAGCCCAGCGGACTTTCAAAACGGGTGGCTGCCGGTATCTCCGCAAGTTGCCACGCGGAAAAGCCATGCAGCCGATAGCGCGGCTGGCCATCGGCCGGGAGCATCAGCGGCGCATCCGCATCCTGGAAACCGGTAAGCGCCTCGATGGGCGGCACCACCGGCGGACGGTCCTGCCAAAGCGCGGTGCCGAGCATGCCGGCCGCGGCTGTTAGAAAAATCAACGACGAACGCGCGGCCATGCGAAATCAGATCAATCGAAGTCGAGATAGATCTCCGCACGGCGGTTGGCGCGGCGGCCTTCGGGATTGTCCCCGCCACTCTCGGTGAAGTTCGGTCGGCGCGGCTGCGACTGGCCCTTCGCCACCGTGATGATCTGATTCTCCGCGACACCCGTCTTCACCAGATACTCCTTCACGAAATTCGCCCGGCGCAGGGAGAGCTTCTCGTTGTAGGGCTCCGTGCCGAGCGCGTCGGTGTGGCCGGAAAGCGTAAGCTGCTTCGCAGGGTCGGTCTTGAGAATCTGCGCCACGATATCGAGCTGCCGCTCCGTGCGCGGCGCGAGCGTGTCCTCGTCGAAGCCGAAATAGAGCACCAGCGTATCGCCGCCCTTCGGGTTCTTCAGCAGCGGCGTGTAGTAGACATCGCCTCCCGCGACGCGCTTCGCGTAGTCGGCGAGAAGCTGGTCGAGATTGATGTCAGAGACACGCCAGTGGCCGTTCTGTTCCGGCTGGCGCAGCACCATCGAAAACTCCGCGGCATCGCTGCCATCCGCTGCCACCACCCGGGCGATATATCCGCAGGTATCCGGCCGCTGGAACATCGCGCGCAGGGGCTTGTCGGCGCGCAGGTTGTAGTTGCCGTCTTCGAAGAGAATGCACAGCCCCGCAATCTTCGCATCGGAGACCGTGGCGGGATCGGCGAACTCCTTCGCTAGCTCGAACTGCTGGTGCAACGTCGCCTGCAGGAAGGCATCGGCAATGCCCAGCGCATCCACGAGCACCGCCTTCGGCACCGGCTCACCGGGGGCAGGAGGAAGCACCAGCGATTGGACGGACCACTTGCCGGCCTCGTTCTTGAGATCGAAGAAAATCCGGTCGCGGCCGGCTTCCACGCCATCGAGCCAGAGCGCCCAACGAGCGCGCTTGTTCAGCTCGAGCTCGCCGACTTCCTGCACGGCATTCGGCTTGCGAAGCTTCGGCGTCTGGGTCGCGAGCTGGGCCAGTCGCTTGCGCGTGCCGTCATCCAGCGCCTGCTTGCCGATCAGCTGCCCCAGCTTTTCGAAGTCACCCGTCTCCAGCGCGGTACCGATCTTGCCCAGCAACTCGGCCGGATTCACCGCGGCCAGGCCCACCCCGGCATTCGCCAGCGCGGCTTCCGGATCGACCGGACCATCCACCACCGACTCCTTCTGATTCGCGGGAATGTTCTCCGGTGTGGGAGCTACCGTTTTCTTTTCCTCCACGACCGGCGCGTGCGGTGGCGGCGGCGCCGTTGGTTTCCCGCGATAAACGTAGAGGGCACCCACACCGGCGGCCAAGACGATGGCACCGGCGAGGAAAGCGAGTGGGAAGCGAGACTCTTGCATGGCTGGCGACGCGCCCGGGAGCGCAAGGAAAGGGATGCCCCTTCAACGTCCGATCCACAACCGCTTTATCCCCGGATCATCGCTCGGGCTCAGGCTGGGGGTCCTGCGGAACAGTTGGGGATGGATCCGGCTCGGCCTTTTCTTCTTCCTTCCGCGGCAGCGCCGGCAGGTTTGCCTTCATCTCCTGCCCGTTCCGGAAGAGGTGCACGGTGGTCGCCTGCGCCGAAACGGAATTGGCAAGGAATTGATAGAACTCGATGGAGTTCGAGATGAGGCTCTCGTTCACTCCGAAAATCAAATCGCCGGGGCGAATGAGGTTTGTCGCCAAGGCTCCCGGACGGACGCGTACGGCCACCACACCTCTGAACCCGCGCACACGCTCTTGCGACGTCAGGTCACGCACGTCGAGACCGATCGCCATCAGGGTCTCCTGGGGATCCCGCATCTTTCCCTGGGTGATTTCCGGCATTTCGACCGTCTCGGTCTGGCCTTCCGAAATAGTCGCCTCCAGCGTCATCTCACTGCCGGCCCGCCAGATGCGCAGCGCCACCTTCTGGCCGACGCGCGTGCGCTGGACCAGATTGATCAGCTGGGTGGTGTCGCGGATCTGCTTGCCGTCGAAGGAGGTGATCACGTCGTTTTCCTTCAGGCCCGCCTTCTCGGCCGGCGAGTCAGGACCCACCGCCACCACCACGCCACCTTCCAGCATCCGCACGCCGAGATAGCCGCGCACCGGCCGGCCGCGCTCGAGGATTGAGTGCAGTGTGTCCTTCACGTCATTCGACGGGATGGAGAAGCCGACGCCTTGGAAGCCCGGCTTGTCACGGTCCGGCGTGAAGATCGCCGAATTGATGCCGATGATTTCGCCCTGCAGGTTCACCAGCGGGCCGCCGGAGTTGCCGGGGTTGATCGCCGCATCCGTCTGGAAGAGATCCTTCTGCGTATCGGAAAGCGAGCGCTCGACGGCGGAAATGATGCCGCGGGTGATGGTCTCGCCGAGGCCGAAGGGATTGCCGATCGCGAAGACATTCTGCCCCGGCCGCACCAGCGAGGAATCGCCGAACTTCAGCGGCTGGAAGGTCGTCTTGCCGTCGCCCTCGATCTTCAGCACCGCGATGTCCAGCAGCCGGTCTTCCCCGATCAAGGTCGCCGGAAATTGTTTTCCCGGCTGGCCGTTCACCATCGGCAGGGTGACTTGGATTTTCTCTTGGTCGGCGATGACGTGGTAATTCGTCACCACGTGGCCTTCCAGACTCACGATCACGCCCGAGCCTTGGCCCTGGGTCGGGACGGACTGGAAGCGCATGCGGCCGTAGCCATCGAATAGCCGGCGCTCGCGGATACCGGTGGTATCAATGCTCACCACGGACGGCACCACCGCACCGGTCAGCTTGATATACTCCTCATCGAGGCGGGCAAGCAGCTGCACGTCCCCCAGCTCCAGCGGAGCCCGGTCGGAAAGCGTGTAGTGCTCGGGGCGGAATTCCTGGTTCTCGGCCGCTTTGCCACCGGCCCACAGCCGTGCGAAGCCCTGCGGGCCATTCCGAATGAGATAGACGGCGCCGAAGGCGACCGCGAACACGGCCGCCAATGCCATCAGGCGGCGAATGCCTTGCTGCATGGGATGTAAGGGGGTGAGGGTGTGAGTGATACAGGACGCGGAAGGACCCTCAAGGCAAGGAAATCCCACCGCCGCGGCCCCTCGTTAGAAGGCAGCCGGGAATCAATTGCCCGGCGGGGTCGCCGGTGTCGGCTTCGGCAGCGGGTAGTCTTCCTCATCACCCGCTGCGGTGGTCAGTTCGCGGAGGGCCTTCTGGTAGGCTTCGCGAGCCGTCTTGGCAGCCAGGGTTTTCTTCGGGGTGACCGTGCCGTAGTCGTCCTCTGCCTTCGAAAGCATGCGGGCCAGCGCGCGGAGGGCATCGGTGGCCTCCATCGCAGACTTGTGGAGATCGCGGTCGCGGATGTCGATGTAGCCATTCAGCGAATCCAAGATCTTGCGGCTCGTCTCATGAGCCTTTTCGAGGCCGTATTCGGCTCCCTTTTCGCCGTAACTGACCTGGACCTTCATGACCACGGCCACGGGCTCCAAGGCGGTGCGAATCTCACGCGCCAGAATCGCACGCGGCAGCGAGCGAGCGCGGCTGCTGTTTCCCTGCAAGGCCAACATTTTCGCCGAGGCGTGCTTGGGAAAGGCGTCTGCCACTTCCTTCAGCCGCTGCTGCGTCGCCGGGTTCGCCACGAAGTTGCCGAGGGTCTTCCCCTCGCCCACCTTGCGGATTTCGGCGAAGCGCTTCATCGCTTCCCCCACCGGCCCTTCCGGGGTGGCGGCGGCGAGGTCGCACAGCTCGCCCACCGTGCCGGCCAGCAGCACCTCTCGCTTCATGAAAAACGCGCCATCGTCCATGGTGACCAGTGCCGGCAGGAACTCCGCCGCCTGCTCCGGCAGGATCAAGCGCCCGCCGCCCGGCATCGCCGAAAGCGCCCGCAGCGAATTCCAGAACTTCGGCGGCAGCTCCAGCTTCCCGCCCTCCCCGACCTGCGACAGCGTGATGGCCGCCGGCACTTTCCCGGTCAGCGCGCCGTCCAGAAGCAGGGCGGCGGTACCGGTCACGGCCGCGCCATTGCTCGGGATCGAATAAGCTGACTTGCCAAATCCCAGCGTGACCTTCAGCCCCGCGGGCAAGGTTCCATGGCGCGCTTCCATGGCTGCCTCCAGCGCATGGAGCGGCTTCGCCAAGCGCTCGGTGATCTTCTCATCCGGCATCGCCACGGTCGGCTTGCCTTCTCCCGTGACGTCGCCGTGAAAGCTCACCTTCACCGCCTGCAGGGATTCCGCGCCGGTCTCCACGCTCATCACCCACAGCGGCATGGCCAATTCCAAATCCGCGAGGGCCAGCGGCTGCGGAGCGGGCTTGGGGCCCTTACCCGAGCCACCATCGGCAGGATCCGGCTCTACCGGTTTCACCGGCTTTTTCGTCTGAAAGGCTTCCTTGGCAGCCACCCAATCCTTCCACGCACCTTGCTCGCTGGGATGCTCCTGCGCCTTCGGGTGGCGTGGATCCGCTACCGCCAGCACATCGCCCAGACAGGCGGCCAGGGCATTCCCGTCTGAGCCCGCTTCTGGCATCTCCAGCCAGGAAAGCGTCTGCCACGCGCGACTCCGCGCCCGCTCGATTTCCTTTTCGTCCGGCACCTCGGGCTTCTCGCCCTTTTCTGCCGCGGCGATCAAATCCCGTGCCTGCCGGTTCGCCGGGTCCAGTGCCAAGGCCAGCGCTGCCATCTGCGCCATTGCCCGACGTTCCCCTGCCCCTTCGCCTTTTTCCGCCGCTGCCAAGACGGTGACCTGCCGCGAGAGCGAGGTCATCGTGTCCACGTCCACCGGCAGCTTGTCCCGGCGAAACGGCACCGGCCCCTCCGCCGGAGGAACGAACGCTCCCATCCCCGGCAACAGCAGGGCACCCCACATCAAAAACCCGCGCGAGACGCATCGCATGGCACTCATTCTAACCGCCTCATACGGGTGTCCGCGAGGGAGAATTCCATGGATAGCCCTGAACTTCGAACTCTGAAGGCTGAACTTTGAACTCCGAATGGAACGGCCCGGAGAACTCGGCTGCGGGCTGCCTTTCGATTCAGCGTTCAGAGTTCGATGTTCAAAGTTCAGAGTTCGATGTTCACCCTCACCCCATGCCCTTGCCCGCCGAGCTCCGCCACACCACCCGCGAGGAAGTCATGTTCTTCGACACCGACATCGGCGGCGTGGTCCACAATCTCGCCTACCTGCGGATGATCGAAACCTGCCGCACCAAGCTCGCCGGGCTCATGGGCATGGACCTCCGCGGCATGGCGGACAGCAAGCTCTACCCGGTCGTCGTCCGCACCGAGATCGACTACAAGCGCCCCGCCACCCTCGGCGATGCCCTGCTCATCCACGGCCGCCTCGATGAACTCCAGCGCGCCCGCTTCTGGTGCGCCTTCGAAGTCCGCCGCGAAAGCGACGACGCCCTCCTCATCACCTGCCGCCAATGCCTCGCGCTCGTCCAGATGCCGGAAGGCAGGCCGGTACGGCTGCCCGCCGAATGGCTTTGATAAGGGGTGTCGACGTTCCGTCGACGCGACACACAGCCACCACACTTCAGAGTTTCCCAGCTGCTCGCCAGAGCTCAGGGTCAGGCGTTCGATCATCCATCGCGATGCCTCCCCGTCCCCTCCACCGTTGGAAATCCTTCTGGTTCGGCGTCCTCGTCTTCAGCTTCCTCGGCTGGTCGTGGATGGCATCCATCGAAAAGCCCGGCGGCATCGCAATTGGAACTCCAGTGCTCGAAGCGGGCATGGCGTACACCGGCGGAAGCATGGTGCTTTTCTCCAGCGGACCACCGGGAAGTTTCGGTATCGGGCTCTTCAGCTATCCGATGGCACCCGAACCAACGTGGTTTCCATCTGGGATCGAGGCCCAATATTCTCGATCTCACGGCGTCAGCGAAACCACTCACGGAACACTTCCGAGCGGTGCGCAGACGATTTCCATCTCATGCGGATTCTCTTCGACCCACTGCCACGTCCGAGTCGCCCACTGGCTCCTCATCCCTTTCTTCCTGCTCATCTGGTCTGGCTTTCTCTTCTACCGTTACCGGCGAACGGAACGCCGCGCCGCAGGCGCATAGGGGGTGTCGACGTTCCGTCGACACCCGG